>JAAWBP010000072.1 GCA_022792755.1 Oscillospiraceae bacterium
ACTCGCCTGCGGCTCGTAATAATAACCTCACCCGTTAGCGAAATCGAAGATTTCGGCGGAATGCTTCCGCCGTCAATACGCGATCCGCAGGCGGAGTCAATAACAACGCCGATAACCCGCGAGGCACATTTATTTTTCATACAGCGCGCATCGCAGGATAACCACCCTAAAATTGGCAAACTGTTGGTGCGCGAAATACCGGCGGAGGTACTCCGCGCCCGGGGCGGTAAAATAAATTTGAGGATGAAGAAAATGGCAGATTACAGCAGGGAATTTACAGCGTTGAAGCGCGAGATTCTGGAACATGAATTCAACAGGATGAACGAGATGCAGCGCAGGGCGGTTTTTACTGTTAAGGGCCCGCTGCTGATCCTGGCGGGCGCCGGAAGCGGAAAGACGACCGTGCTGGTCAACCGGATTGCCTACCTGCTCAGCTATGGGAACGCCTACCGGGAGGAAGCCGTTCCCGAATGGGTCGGCGGACGGGAGCTCGAGTTTTTGAAAGGGTTCGCGGCGCAGCCAAACGAAGAAGACCGGGAGGCGGTGCGGGGAATTTTGGCGGCCCGTCCGCCGAGGCCCTGGAATATCCTGGCGATCACCTTTACCAATAAGGCGGCGGGGGAGCTCCGGGGGCGGCTCGCTTCCATGCTGGGGGAGGATGTCGGCGGGGAGGTCAATGCGGGAACCTTTCACTCCGTCTGTGTGCGGATCCTGCGCCGGAACATCGACCGGCTGGGATACACCGGCAATTTTACGATTTACGATACCGATGACAGTGTTCGGGTAATAAAGGACAGCATGGCCGACCTCGGCGTCAGCGACAAGACGTTTCCGCCCAAAGCGGTACTCGGTGAAATCAGCCGCAGCAAGGATAAAATGCTCTCGCCGAAGGAGTACATCAATGCTGCGGGGAACGATTACCGCCTTTCCACCATCGGGAAGCTCTATCAGCGCTATCAGGAGCGGATGAAGGCGGCAAACGCGCTGGATTTTGACGACCTGATCGTCCTCACCGTACAGCTTTTGGATACATATGATGATGTACTGGAATATTATCAAAGCAGGTTCCGCTATATCCTGGTGGATGAGTACCAGGACACCAACCACGCGCAGTACCGGCTGGTGAGCCTTCTGGCGCGGGGGCATCAGAACCTCTGCGTCGTCGGGGACGACGACCAGAGCATCTACCGGTTCCGCGGCGCGACGATCGAAAATATCCTGAGCTTTGAAAAGCAGTTTAAAAATGCGGTGGTCATCCGGCTGGAGCAGAATTACCGCTCCACCCAGAACATCTTGGATGCTGCCAACGCGGTGATCGCCAACAACCGGGAGCGGAAGGGGAAAAACCTCTGGACGCAGAACGGGGACGGGGAAAAGATCGTCGTCCGGCGGACAGGGGATGAGGGCGCGGAGGCCGAGTTCGTCGCATCCGGCATCGTGGAACATGTAAAACAGGGCCGGAAATATTCCGACCACGCGGTGCTCTACCGGATGAACGCCCAGTCGAACAGCCTGGAGCGGTATTTCATCCGCAGCAATATCCCCTATAGGATCATCGGCGGGCGCAAGTTCTTCGAGCGGAAGGAAATCCGGGATATGCTTGCCTATCTGAACGTCATCAACAACCCCAGCGACGACGTCCGGCTCAAGCGGATCATCAACGAGCCGAAGCGGGGGATCGGCGCATCCACGGTCGCCGCGGCGGAGCAGATTGCAGAGGGTGAGGGGATTCCCCTTTTCGACGTTTTGAGGGAGGCGGACACCTACCCCGCCCTCGCCCGGAAAGCCGCATCCCTTAAAGCCTTCACTGGCCTGATTTCGGAGCTCGCTTTCACAGCAGAGCAGGAGGAGCTGGAATTCCTGCTGGATGAACTGCTCGAAAAGACCGGCTATCTCGCCATGCTGCGGGCGGACGGCCCGGAGGGGGAGGTGCGGATTGAGAACATCGAAGAGCTCAAGAGCAATATGAAGAGCTACGAGGAAGAAAACGAGGAAAGCTCCCTTTCCGGCTTTCTCGAGGAGGTCGCACTCTACACCGACCTCGACAGCCTCAACCAGTCGGACGACTCGGTTGTGATGATGACTCTCCACTCGGCCAAGGGCCTGGAATTCCCCTATGTTTACATCGTCGGGATGGAGGAGGGGATCTTCCCCTCCCGCAACATCATGAACTTCCCGGATGAACTGGAGGAGGAGCGCCGCCTCGCCTACGTCGGGATCACCCGGGCGAAGGAGCGGCTTTACCTGCTCGGGGCATCTACCCGGATGCTGTTCGGTTCGACCTCCCGCAACCGGCCCTCCCGCTTTTTGGAGGAAATCCCAAAGGAGCTGACCGATTACCAGGATATGACGGTGAACTCCTACAGCTACCAGCCACAGAGAAAACGTCCTTCGGTGTTTTTGCCGGAGAATGCCGGAAGACCGTCCAGGCCGGAGCCGGCCGCAATCGATTTCAAGGTGGGGGACACCGTCGGCCACCGCGTTTTCGGAAACGGCATGGTGGTCTCGATGACGCCGATGGCGAACGATATGCTGGTCGAAGTCGTTTTCGACAGGGTCGGCACCAAAAAGATCATGGCAAATTTTGCAAAGCTCAAAAAGCTTTGACCGATTTAATCACCAAGCCGGTGATTCTCCATATTATGTAATAAGAATGAACCACGACAGGGAGAAACAGGCTTTGGAAGAGAAAATTTTCCTGTTGCTTTGTGTAAAGCCTCGGAATCCGGCAGGATTCCTGCGTTTTACGCTGTGCCTCAGAAAAATTTTTCGTCTTACAAAACTGCTTTGCACCTGAAAGCGAACGATTTTTTCGCCAGGGTGTGCCCGAAAAGAGCGGCAATCCTGACGGATTGTAGGCTTTGAGGGCGCATGATGACGGAAAAAGCGCCGCTTTTCAGGCGGTTCCTCCCAATCGCGGTTCATTCAAGGCATATGCTTTAATAAGACATAAGGAGGATTATCATGGCTGAAAATAATATGATGCCGGATGGCTGCTTTGATAACGGCTTTAAAGAAGCTGTCTGCATAGAGACAGCCCGGATTTATGATTCCTGTAGTGCGAAAGACTGTTTTGAGGACCTTCAGGTCTATTTTCCGGACAGCGCGCAGGGGATCATTGACGCGGCAATGAGTGTAAAATCCAAGAAGGCGTCGGTACTTAACGTATATATGGATGTTGAACCGGTTGCGTTTAACAAGGGGTTCTATTCGGTGGACGTCACCTTCTTCTTCAAGGTGACGGTTGAGGCGTTTACCTCGCCGGTCTGTGCGCCGACGGAGGTCACCGGTTTGGCTGTCTTTACCAAGAAGGTGATCCTGTACGGGAGCGAAGGGAATGTGGCGACCTTCTCGACCGATACGACGGTTGTAAACCAGCTCGACTACTGCGGCAACAACCTGCCGACGGCGGGCATCCAGGTGGTGGAGCCGATTTTCCTGTCGGTGAAGCTCTGTGACCGCAGCGAGATGTGCTACGAGCCCTGTGTCAGTATCCCTGCGGCGATTGCGGCCCAGTTCGACGGGGACTTCGGAACCGTTTCCCCGACAAAAGCGGTTTATGTCACCTTGGGGCTGTTCTCGATTGTCAACCTGCAAAGAAAAGTCCAGCTTCTCGTGCCGGTATACGACTACTGCATCCCCCAGAAGGAATGCTGCTGCAGCACGGATGACCCGTGCGAGGTATTCCGCGGGATCAAATTCCCGGTGGATGAATTTTTCCCGCCGCGGATGTGCGGCGCCGACAAGCCTGACTGCGACTGCTGAAAATAAATCACACGCTCGTCACCGGGGGGATTTCCCCCCGGCGATGCGCGATCTGTGACCAGGCAAGGCAATACGCTACAAAGATTGTTTGCGCTTTAGGGGTTGTGTCCGGCGAGAGATGCCAAAGATAGAACCAATCAACGCGCCTTGCAGGATACTGACGTTTATTACTGGTACAGCTTGCGGACCGCGTATTGAGAGCAGAAGCATTCCGCGCCCATGACCGGGCAGGACAAGCCGACCCAAACGTTTTGCCGGCCTCTGGTTTTTTGTCCTGCGAGAGACAAGCTTGACGCGCGAGTTACGGGATTATAACGTTTGTACAACTTGTAAATTGCGACTGACAGCGGAGGCACTCCGCTCGAAAAAAGGAGTTGAAAAGATTTGAAGGTCACACTGATTGCACACACGCCTGAACCGGAAAAAACGATCGCCTGCGCCGCGAAGCTCTGTTACAGCGCAAGCACGATCGACACCCTTTACGATGGGCTGACCG
>JAAWBP010000073.1 GCA_022792755.1 Oscillospiraceae bacterium
ATACCCGCATTCTGCCGCAGCAAGAGGCGGCGCTGTTTCCTTCACGATTATAACATCCGGCGCCCTTTCCTGTCAATCGAGGAGCGCATCGATCTGCCGGATATTCGCCCGTATCTCCTCCGTCAGCTCTTCGAAACTCTCGAACTTTTTCTCCGGCCGGATGAACTTCATCAAGCTCACCCGGATGTTCTGCCCGTAGAGGGATTCATCTACCCCCATGATATGGGTTTCCGCCAGAGGGAGCCGGTTCCCCTGGATCGTCGGCTTGACCCCGATGTTGGTGATGGATTTATACCGCTTCCCCCTCAGCTCGGTATAGGAGGCATAGGCGCCGAAACGCGGGACGAGAAACTGCTCCGCGAAAATTTGATTGATGGTGGGAATCCCGATCGTCCGGCCCAATTCATTCCCATGGACGACTTCAAAATCCAGGGAATAAGGATGACCCAGCAGCCAGTTTGCCAGCTCGATCTCCCCTTCGGACAAGCACTGCCTGATCCGGGTCGAGCTGATCGCCTCCCCGCCGTCGAGAAGGGACGGAACCGCGTCGAGCCGGATCCCATATTCGCCGCACAGCTTTTGCAGAAGGGGAAGGTCCCCCGCCGCCCCTTTTCCAAACCGGAAGTCCTGGCCGCAGGCGACGGCTTTCGCCTTGAGCCGCCCGCAGAGCACCTGCTCGACGAACTCCCTGGGGGAGAGGTTCATGATCCCCTCAAAGGGGAGGGATTCGACGAGCTCCACGCCGGTTTCTTCCAGCAGGCGGAGGAAGAGGCGGTTTGTCAGGATCCGTTTCATCCCCTGCTTCCGGGCGGGCCGGCACTGGTCTGTGGAAAAGGTCAAAACCGTTGGGACAAGGCCGTTTTCCTTTTCGGCAACGACCCGCTCGACCACCGCCCGATGCCCTCTGTGCAGGCCGTCGAAAATCCCCAGCGCAACCGCTGTTTCCCCGGCTGCATCAACCAGCCTGTCGTATGCGACCATCTTTTTCCCGCCTCCCTGTCATTCAAAAAAAGGATACCACCCGGAGCTCCATGGCCTCCAAATCCAGCCGCGCTACCCCTAAGAACTCCCGTTCCGGCCCGTAAACCGCGTGCAGCCCTTTCCCCGGGCGGTATCTGACCCGGTTCAAATCCAGCCGGACGCCGTTTAGAAACATCCGTTTCTGGACAGCGCTCAAACCGACACTGGGGCAGCCGCGGAAGACCGCCTCGATTGGGATCAGCTTTTCCTGGAGCGTTCCACCCTCTGAAAGGCGGGCCGCCTCCTCGATGGTGATGCAGCCCTCCAGTGAAAAGCCGGAAGATTCCGTCCGGACCAGTGAGGTGAGGACGCCCCCCGCGCCGAGCTGCCGGCCGAGGTCGTGGATCAGGGTGCGGACATACGTCCCCTTGGAGCAGCGGATATCCAGAATCCCCGTCCTGCTCTCAGCCTCATATTCCAGAAGGGAAAGTTCGCCGATCCGGACCGTCCGCGGTTCCCGCTCGACTTCGCGCCCCTGTCGGGCGAGGTCGTAGAGCCGCTGCCCGTTGACCTGAACCGCGGAGTACATCGGCGGCAGCTGCTGAAGCTCCCCCCGGAACGCAGGAAGGGCGGAGAGCAGCGCCTCCCGCGCCACCGGCTCCTCAGAAGAGGTCAACACCTTTCCGGTGATATCCTGAGTATCGGTCGAAAGCCCGAAGCGGAACCCGGCGGTGTACCGCTTGGTTTCGTCGGGGAGGAGATCGCAGGCCTTGGTCGCCCGCCCCAGCAGGAGCGGCAGAACGCCGGTCGCCATCGGGTCGAGGGTGCCGGCATGCCCCATCTTCCGCACACCGGTGATCCCACGCATCTTTGCAACCACGTCGAAGGAGGTAAAGCCCTCCGGTTTGTTCACGCAGAGGATCCCGTTCATACCTGCCGCTCCACCGCCTCTAATACGGCTTTCTTGACCTCGTCTAAGCTCCCCTTCAGGGTGCAGCCCGCCGCCCGGGCATGTCCGCCGCCGCCCAGACTCCGGCAGATTTCCGATGCATCGACCGGTTCCACCGTTCGAACGGAAATTTTATAGAAGCCGTCCCGCTCCCGGAAGGTCAGCCCGACCTGGACGCCCTCGATCTGGCGCGGGATCGCCGAGACGCCGTCGAGCTCGCTTTCGTCCGCCCCGGTTTCCTCCACCAGCTTCCGCGGGATCACGATCATAGCGCCCCGGCCCCCTAGGAAAAACTCCATCGAGCTGAGCGCCGACTGCTCCACCCGGATCCGCGCCCGGCTTTTGGTGTCGAACATCAGGCGGTTGATCGTGTTGTAATCCGCGCCGGCTTCGATCAGCTCCGCCGCGGCCCGGTGGGTGTTCCCCGTCGTGTTGGAAAACTTAAAGCAGCCCGTATCGGTGGCGATCCCGGTGTAAAGCGGGTCGGCGATTGCCGCGGAGAGGGGAACCCCCATCTCCCGGATGATCTCCAGCATGATCTCCGCTGTCGCAGCGGCGGCGGGATCGAGGCAGGTTTCTGCGGCATAGCGGGTGTTGGAAACGTGATGATCAATGCACAGGTCGACCCGCCCGGCGTATGGCATCAGCTTTTCCCCAAACAGCTGGGTGTCCGCAATATCCACCGCTGCGATCAAATCCGGCTCAAAATCCAGCGGACGGGCTTCGGTGAAATACGAGAATTTTTCTGGAAACGGGTCGGAGCAGAGGACTGCCGACTGTTTTCCGAGAAAATCCAGCGCCCGCATGAGGCCAAACGCTGAACCCAGCGTGTCCCCGTCCGGGTTGTGGTGGGAGAGGATCAAAACCCGCTCCGCACCTTTGATCCGCCGCGCAGCCGCGGCTGCGGATTGTTCCATATCAATCGCCTTCGACCCGGGGTTCCCGCGGAAGAGGGGCCCCCCTCCGCGCCCGGCGTCGTTCCTTTCTGTTTAATTTTCACACGGCAGAAAAGCGGCGGGAGCCTATCCCGGCGCCGCACCGCTCTCTTTGGAAGCTCGGGCCGCCGCTCAGCGGTTGAGCTCCTCGATCATTTTACTCAGCTGCGCGCTGTGCTCAATCGAATCATCCGCCACAAAATGGAGCTCCGGGCAGCGGCGCATCCGAATCCGCGCACAGATTTCCTTTTTGATGAACCCGGAGGCGGACTGGAGCCCCTTCACCGCTTCCCGGGCGGTTTCCATCCCCTCCATGGCGCTGATATACACCTTGCAGTGGGACAAGTCGTTTGAAAGCTCCAGCTTGACGATGCTGAGCATCCCATGAACCCGCGGGTCTTTGAGCTCCCGCATCACTGCGCTGAGCTCCCGTTTCATATCTTCGGACAACCGTCCGATCCGATGGCCTGCCATGAGCGGCCTCCTTTCTGTTTTGTTCCATCCCAGGGGACGGCCCCGAAACGGCGGAGATCGAACCGCATTCCGGCCGGAACGCGATCCCCCGCTGGAGGAGGCGCGCTGCCGCCGTTTTATTCGCGGTATTCCTCCACAATATACGCTTCGAAGACGTCGCCCTCTTTGACGTCGTTGAACTTGTTTAACCCGATGCCGCACTCGTAGCCCTGGGCCACTTCCTTGACGTCATCCTTAAACCGCCGGAGGGAATCGATCTGATCCTCGGCAATGACGATGCCGTCCCGCACGACCCGGATCATCGAGGCGCGGGTGACCTTGCCCTCGGTGACATAACAGCCGGCAATGGTGCCGACGCTGGAAATCTTGTAAACCTGGCGGACTTCGACCCGTCCCAAATCCACGTCGCGGTACTTCGGCGCGAGCATCCCCTTCATCGCCTGGGTGACGTCGTCGATCGCGTCATAGATGATGCGGTAGGTGCGGATCTCCACCCCTTCTTCCTCGGCGCTGTCCCGTGCAACCGGGTCGGGCCGGACGTTGAAGCCGATGATGATCGCGTTCGAGGCGTTGGCCAGCATGACGTCCGACTTCGAGACCGCGCCGACACCCCCGTGGATGACGCGGACGCGGACTTCGTCGTTGGTCAGCTTCTCGAGGGACTGCTTCACCGCCTCGACCGAACCCTGGACGTCGGCTTTGACGACGATAGCGAGCTCTTTCATCTCGCCCTGTTCGATCTGGCTGAAAAGGTTATCCAGCGTGACCTTCTGGTAGCTCTGGAATTCCTTCTCCTTCAGGTCGTGCCTGCGCTGCTCCACCAGCACCCTCGCAAGGCGTTCGTCCGCGACGGCGTTGACGGTATCCCCCGCCGACGGCACTTCGTCGAGGCCGGTGATCTCGACCGGCATGGACGGGCCGGCCTCTTTAACCTCCTGCCCGTGGTCGTTTGTCATGACGCGGACGCGGCCGACCGTCGTCCCCGCAATAATAATATCCCCCGTATGGAGCGTGCCATTCTGCACCAGCAGGGTCGCAACCGGGCCGCGGCCTTTGTCGAGCCGCGCCTCGATCACCGTGCCCTTCGCCGGGCGGTTCGGGTTCGCCTTGAGCTCCCGCATGTCGGAGACCAGGCAGACCATCTCGAGGAGGTTGTCGATCCCTTCGCCCGTCAGCGCCGAAACCGGGCAGCAGACGGTGTCGCCGCCCCACTGCTCGGGGACGAGCTCGTATTCGGTCAGCTCCTGGAGCACGCGGTCGGGGTTGGCCCCCTCTTTGTCGATTTTGTTGATGGCGACGATGATGGCCACCCCCGCCGCTTTGGCGTGGTTGATCGCCTCCACTGTCTGCGGCATGATGCCGTCATCCGCCGCGACCACGAGGATCGCAACGTCGGTCACCGAAGCGCCACGGGCCCGCATCGAGGTAAACGCCTCGTGCCCCGGGGTGTCTAAGAAAGTGACAATCTGGTCGTTCACCTTGACCTGGTAAGCGCCGATATGCTGGGTGATCCCACCCGCCTCGGTCGCGGTGACATTTGCGTTGCGGATTTTATCGAGCAGGGAGGTCTTGCCGTGGTCGACATGCCCCATGACGACGACGATCGGGCTTCTCGGTTCCAGGTTGCCGCTGTCGTCCTCGCTGTCGTCGATCAGGCGCTCCTCGATGGTGACAATCACCTCGTGCTCGACCTTGGCGCCCAGCTCCTCCGCAACCAGGGAGGCGGTGTCGAAGTCGATGACCTCGTTGACCGAAGCCATCACGCCGAGGAGCATCAGCCGCTTGATGACCTCGCTCACCGTCACCTTCAGCCTCGTCGCGAGCTCGCCGACGGCGATCTCGTCCGGGATCATGACCTTGAGCTGCTGCTTGCGGGCCCGCTCCAGGGCGAGCCGCTGGAGCTTCTGGGCTTCCGTCTCCCGTTTCTGGGACTGCGGGCGGCCGCGCTGCTGCGACTTCTGGTTGATCTTCTGCTTCCGGCGGACATTGTCGTGATTCATCCGGCCCGCCGGGGCGATCTGCTCATACCGCTCGTTGTATTTATCCAGCTCCACCTGGGCCGCACGGGTATCCACGTGGCGGGTGACGATCTCTTTTTTCGGCTGTTCCGCTTTGGGGGCCTTCGCCTTGGGCGTCCGGTCGGGGAAGTTGAATTTCTCCTCCGGCTGTTTCGGCGCGGGCTTCTGCTGCGGCCGGCCGGCGGCCGGTTCGGCCTTCTGCCCCTGCTGCGGGTTCCTGCGCTGGGGCTCCGCAGGTTTCTTCTGGGGGGGCTGCGGCTTCGCCTCCGGTTTTACCGGCTCCTGCTTCGGGGCCGGTTTTTGTTTCTGCTGCTCCGGTTTCGCCGGCTTCGGCGCGGCGGCCGGCTCTTCCTTGATCACCGGCTCCGCCTCTTTGATCTCGGCTTCCTTCGGTGCGGTCGTTTTGGTGGTGTCTTTGAAATAAGCGTCAAAGCTTTCCACCTGATTCTGCTGGGTGAAGTAATCGAAAACGATGTTCAACTCCTCATCCGTCAGTGCGGTCATATGTTTTTTCGGTGTGCTGGAATACTTTGCCAGCAGATCAATGACGTCTTTGTTCTGCAGGTTTAAGTCCTTCGCCACCTCGTGCAGCCTGTATTTTATTACCATAGATGACCCTCCCATATCTATCCCATTAATCCATCTGAACCCGGCCGTTTACCGCCGTTTCCAGCAGCGTTCGGAATCCCTCGTCGGCGACGCCAAAGACACCGGCGCGCTTTCCCAGCACATGCTCCGCCTCCTCCAGCGAAACATCCGCGGTGAGGAACGGCACACCGAAGCGGCCGCAGTGGAACGAAGCTTCCTTGACGGTTTTCGGAGAGAGGCCGCAGGAAAGGACGACCAAAACAGTCTCGCCTTTTCGCGCCGACTCCATCACGGCGTCAAACCCCATAATAAGCTTCCCGGCCCGCCTTGCCAGCGCCAGTGCCGAAAGCGTTTTATCCGCCGTCATCCGCCGTCCAGCTCCTTTTCAAGCCTCTCGTAGACCTCGTCCGGGATCCGGCAGCTGAAGCTTTTTTCCAGCCGTCTGGTCTTTTTGCAGCTCTTTAAACAGTCTTTATTCCGGCAGAGGTAAGCGCCGCGCCCGGATTTTTTCCCCGTGCCGTCGAGCAAAAATCCCCCCTCCGGCGTCTTCACAACGCGGATGAGCTCCCGCTTCGGTTTCATCTCCCCGCAGCCGGTGCACATCCTCATGGGAACCTTTTTTGCCTGCATGCGATACCCTCCCTGCCATTTCAACTGGTTCGTTACTCTTCCTCGCCGTAAAAGCCGCTCTCCGGGCGGATGTCGATCTTATACCCGGTCAGGCGGGCGGCGAGCTTGGCGTTCTGCCCTTTGTTCCCGATGGCGAGGGAGAGCTGGTGGTCCGGGACGGTCGCCCGGCAGGTCCGCGCCTCTTCGTCCAGAATTTCCACCCCGACCACCGTTGCCGGGGAAAGCGCCTGGGAGATAAACTCCTTCGGGTCTTCGCTGTAGCGGACGATGTCGATCTTTTCGCCGCCGAGCTCCTCCACGATCCGGGCGACCCGCGTCCCCTTGGGGCCGATACAGGCGCCGATGGCATCCACATTTTCGTCCGCGCTGTAGACCGCGAGCTTGGAGCGGGAACCCGCCTCGCGGGAGATGGAACGGATCACCACCGTGCCGTCGAAGATCTCCGGCACCTCGGTCTCAAACAGCCGTTTCACCAGGTCGCGGTGGGTTCTCGATATCTTCAGGTTGCAACGCCGGTCGCTCGCGACGATGTCGCTGACATAGACCTTGACGTAATCCCCCTCGGAAAACTCGTCGGTTTCGAGCTGCTCGTTGCGGAAGAGCATCACCTCGTTATGGTCAATCTCCAGCGTGACGTTCCCGGTCTGCGGCTCGACCCGCTGCACCCGGCCGGTGACGACCTCGTGGAGCTTGGAGCGGAACTGCTCGATCATCTGCTCCCGCTCGGCCTCCCGGATCCCCTGCCGGATCACATGCTTCGCCGTCTGGGCCGCGATCCGCCCGAACTGCTTGGTCTCGAGCTTGATTTCGACCGCATCCCCGACCTTGGCCCGCTTGTCGTGCTGCAAAGCGTCCTCGAGCGTGATCTCGTTGACCGGGTCCTCCACCTCTTCGGCCACGGTTTTGACGATGCTCACCTTGAACTTCCGGGTTTCGGCGTCAATATCGACCAACACGTTTTCGATGCCGCCGTAGTCCCGCTTGACCGCCATCCCGATCGCCGTCTTGATCCGCTCAAGGAGGTACTCCATCGGAATCCCCTTTTCCTGTTCCAAGAGCTCCAGCGCGTCAAAAAATTCGTTATTCATTTTCCGATCTCTCCCATCTCAAATTACAGGCGTTCCATCTCGCCGTCAAAGTCGATATCGTCCAGCCGGATATAGCTCAACTCCTTCACCGCGAAGGAGAGGCTCTCCTCCTGCGAAAGAAGCTCCACCGTCCCGTCCCGGTACCCGTTCAGGGTTCCTTTGAAATCCCGGACGCCGTCCCGCGGGCGGATCAGCCGCAACTCGACCGGCTGCCCCTTACAAGTCTCGAAATGCTCCGGCCGGCGCAGCTCCCTGCCAAGCCCCGCAGAGGCGACTTCGAGGAAATAACTCTGCTCGACCGGGTCGGCTTCGTCCAGGATCGGGTCGATCTTACGGCTCATCTCGGCGCAGTCGTCCATGTCGACGCCGCCGGGCTTGTCGAGGATGATCCGGAGGAACCAGCTCCCGCCCTCCTTCTCAAACCGCACATCCCAAAGGGTGAAGCCCAATTCGTCCGCCGCCGGCTTGACAAGACCGTAGACCACCGAAACCGTGGAAGCTTTTTTTGCCATCCGCATTCCATCCTCTCTTTTGCAATCGTTCCAACATAAAGGAAAGACCGGGAAATTCCCAGCCTTTCATCATCTCAGTGTTCAGTTTACAAATCCAGTATAGCACACCGCCCCGCAAATTGCAAGGGGTTTGCGGGATTTTCCGGGCTTTGGCCCCGTCATTCCTCGATCTGCTTTCCCAAAAGGGCGGCCGCGGCCTGGATAAGCTTGATCTGGGTCTCGGTCGGGGTGTACTCCTTTTCGCCCGAAATAAACATCACCGCCCCGTTGACATCCCCCTGTGAGAGGATGGGGTAACAGACGTAGGCGAACCGCTCGACCCCTTCCACCGGCTTGATCGAGGCGGATTTCCCACCGCCCGGAAGGGTCTTGCGCCCAGCCATCAGCTCTTCGAGCTCGGG
Source organism: Oscillospiraceae bacterium (assembly GCA_022792755.1). Classification (GTDB taxonomy): domain Bacteria; phylum Bacillota; class Clostridia; order Oscillospirales; family Ruminococcaceae; genus Metaruminococcus_A. The sequence goes on from JAAWBP010000073.1 coordinate 8,556, forward strand.
GGCGACCCGCCGCTCCAGCAGTTCTTTTTTCGGTACCCCTGAAACGGCGATGACATTATCCCGGTCGCAGACCAGGGCGGGGAGCCCTCCCGTTTTGTAAAGCACCTCCGCGTACTGGGCGGCGTAATTCGACAGCTCGCCGATCGGCGAATATTTTTTGAAGATGACGGCCCCGTCGGCGTTGGTGTAAATCTCCATCGGGTCGCCTTCGCGGATCCGCATGGTTCTGCGGATTTCTTTCGGTATTACAACACGACCGAGGTCGTCGATCCTTCTCACAATTCCCGTTGCTTTCATTGAAAGAATTCCTCCATTGCTAACATTATCCTACGCGGATAGTGTGTGGAGAACCAAAAGGAATATGTATTAAACCGCGGCGATTCCACGAAAAATTTTTATCGGCCGGATCGGGCGGAATGCGCGCCGGAACCGGGCTTTCATCCGCCGCTGCTCCGGCCGTTTTTGTTTTTGGAAAATTTTTCTTTTGATCCGCGAGGCCCGTGACCGGGCCGGACAATACGCACACGAACGTTTTGCCAGTCAAAAAGTTTTTAAGCCTGCGAGATGCCGGTATAAAAACAAGCACAACACACCTCGCGGGTTACGAGCCACTGGGTCTATCGCTATCTGCGTATCGCGTATTGACAGCGGAAGCATTCCGCACCCGTGACCGGGCCGGACAATTCGGCCGAGTGGCCTCGTCTGGACAATTTCGCACTCAAACGTTCTGCTATTCTTTAGATTGTAGTCCTGCGAAGCAGCTAAAGCAGAATCGGTACAATGCGCCTCGCGGGATATGGGTGTTGTTACCGGTACGACCTGCGAATCGCGTTTGCCCGCGGGGGCTCCCCGCCGCGTTTGCCCTGCCTGGGCACAGGCCGCGGCTGTCCCACCGGGGTCACCCGGCGCGGTCCGTGCCCGGACTGGGCAATTTCGCACACCAACGTCCTGCTAGTTTTTGAATGATTGTCCTGCGAGGTACTTTGTACAAGCTACGCGCCGCGCGGGCGACGGACTTATAGATCTGTACTGCTCAGGTATCGCGATTGTCCCGCCCGGCCACGGGCCGCCGCGCCTGTTCCACCGCCTTGTTCCAGCCGTCCCGGAGCGCTTGCCGCTCTTCCGGGGACATTTGCGGGGAGTAGACGGTCTGTCCGCCCCGCTCAAGGACGGTTTCATCGTACAGCCCGGCGGAAATCCCCGCCATGTAGGCCGCTCCCGCACCCGACGCCTCCTCGATTTTGGAGACCTGAAGCGGGAACCCGATCATGTCCGCCTGGAACTGCATGAGGAAGCTGTCCCGGGTCGGCCCGCCGTCCCCGCTCAGCCGGGTGAAGCCCGTCCGGGACTGCTCTTTCATCAGGCTGACGACATCCGCCACCTGATAGGCGATGCACTCCTCCGCCGCCCGGACGATCTCCGCCTTCCCGGTGGCAGCGTTCATCCCGCAGAGGATGGCGCGGGCGCTGCTGTCCCAATAGGGCGCGCCAAGCCCTGTGAAAGCCGGAACCAGGTAAACCCCGCCGGTCGACGGCACCGAGGCCGCAAGCGTTCCGGCCTCCCGGCTTTTTTGGAGCAGGCCGACCTGGCTGACCAGCCATTTGATGACCGCCCCGGTGTAGTTGATGTTCCCCTCCAGCACATACTGCACTTTTCCCCCGCGCCCCCAGGCAATCGAGGCGCAGAGCCCGTCTTTGGCGGCGGCCCGCGTTTCCCCGGTGTTCATCATGACCGAGGAGCCGGTGCCATAGGTCGCCTTGGCGGCGCCGGGCGTCGTACAGCCCTGCCCGAAAAGGGCGCCGTGGGAATCCCCCAGCACGCCGCGGATTGAGATCGGGGAGAGAAACAGCCCCTCGAAATCGGTCTCGCCGAAGAGGCTGTCGGAGGGGCAGGGCTCTGGCAGGGAGGCGGGATCGACCCCGAACAGCCCGCAAAGCTCCTGATCCCATTCCAAGGCGTTGATGTTGAATAGTTCGGTGCGGGAGGCGTTGGAGTAGTCGGTCTTAAAGGACTTCCCGCCGGTCAGCTTCCAAACGAGCCAGCTGTCGACCGTGCCGCAGCAAAGCCGCCCCTCCGCCATCTTCTCTTTTGCGCCCGGCGCGTTCTGCAAAATCCAGCTGAGTTTGGCGGCGGAAAAATAGGGCGAGAGGTTCAGCCCGGTTTTTTCGGGGACCAGCGCCGCCCGCGGGTCGTTTTCCAGCGCCCGGCAGAGGGCTTCGGCCCGGGAGCACTGCCAAACCACCGCATTATAGACCGGCTCCCCGGTGATCCTGTCCCAGGCGAGGACGGTTTCCCGCTGGTTGCTGATCCCCAGCGCCGCGACCTCCTCCGGGCGGGCGCCGGTCTCCCGCAGCAGGTTCTTTGCCGCATCGACCGTATTGCGGTAAATCTCCTCCGGGTCGTGCTCCACCCAGCCGCCCTGCGGGGTGATCTGCCGGTGCGGCAGATCGGAGCGGCCGAGCAGGTTCCCCTCCCGGTCGAAGAGGAGCGCCTTGGTTCCCGAGGTGCTCTGGTCGATCGACAGAATCTTATCTTTTACACGGTCCGGCATCGTAAATTCCTCCCGATAGAAAACTGAAATAGAATGAGCTAAAAATTTTAAAAATAAAGTCCGGTTTTCTTTTTTTATCATAGTATAATCTTGTAAAAACGTCAAGTGAATCTTGTTGACAAGGGGATTCAAGCGTTTTATAATAAAACTAAATTCTTTAAACGAGGAGGGAGCCGCCATCGCGTTCAAGCTGAAAGACCTTGCCCGACGGCTCGGGGTCTCCCCTTCCACTGTTTCGCTCGCCCTCCACAACCGGCCGGGCGTGAGCGAGGCGACCCGCGCCAGGGTGTTTGAGGCGCTGCGGGAAGAGGGGCTCGAGGCGCTGATCCCGGCAGAAAAGCCTCCACCGCGGAATGTCCGGCTGGTGCTTTACAAAAACGGGAAGGAGATCATCACCGACACCCCGTTTTTTCTCCAGCTGATCGAAGGGATCGACCGGCAGGCGAAGAAAGACGGCCTCAACCTGATGGTCTCCTACCTCACCGCCGGCCCCGGGGTGGCGGAACAGGTCGGAAAGCTGCGGGAGAACGGCTGCGAGGGGATCATCCTCCTCGCGACCGAGATGACACCCGAGCAGACCGATCCCTTCCGCGCGCTGGGGCTGCCGCTGGTCGCGCTGGATGAAAATTTCGAGGAGGCCGGGCTCGACTGTGTGGCGATCAGCAACGCGCTGTCGATGCGCCGGGCGGTCGAGCATCTGCTCAGGCTGGGGCACAAGAGGATCGGTTATCTTAAGGGAACGCCCTCGATCCGGAATTTCACCGAGCGGTTCGAAGGCTACCGGCAGGCGATGGCGGCCGCGGGGCTGGCCCTGCCCGAGGGCGGGATCGTCGAAAGCGCCCCCTCCGCCGAAGCCGCCTATACCGCGATGAGGCGGTACCTTTCGGAGCTTGGAAAGTTGCCCTGCACGGCTTATGTCGCGGACAACGACAACCTTCTCTGCGGCGCGATGAAGGCGTTGCGGGAATACGACATCGCCGTCCCGGAACGGGTGTCGGTCGTGGGGTTCGACGGCCTTCCAGCGGCGGAATTTTTCGACCCGCCCCTCACCACCATCCGGGTTCCCAAGCGGCAGATGGGCGGGATGGCCGTCTCGCTGCTCAGCGCCCTAATGGACGGCGCGTATGAGACCCCTGTCGCCATTTCGGTCGGGACGGAGCTGATCCTGCGGAAAAGCACCGCGCCCCCAACCCTGGACGAATGACCTGTCACTGAATAAAAGGAGGAAAAGACCATGGAAAAAATCAAACTCGGCATCGCGCCGACCCGCCGGTTCTGTTTCAGCAAGGAGGACGCCCACCGCTTCAAAGACCTGATCCTCGAACGGATGAGGGCGGACGAGCGAATCGAGGTGGTCGACATCGAAGAGATCAACGAGGAAGGGCTGCTCTACGACTCGGTGGAGGATGTGGAAAAAATCGCCGACAAGTTCATTGCGGCCAAGGTAGATGCCATCTTTTTTCCGCATTGTAATTTCGGAACCGAGGACACCGTCGCCAAGGTCGCTAAAAAGGTCGGCAAGCCGGTTCTGCTCTGGGGCCCGCGGGACGAAGACCCCCTCGAGGACGGCTCCCGCCTCCGCGACACCCAGTGCGGCCTTTTCGCCACCGGGAAGATCCTCCGCCGGTTCAACGTGAAGTTTACCTATATTCCCAACTGTACCCTCGACGACCCGATTTTCGCCCGGGGGTTCGACACCTTCCTGCGGGCTGTCAGCGTTGTGAAGGCGTTCGGGAAGCTCCGCATCCTCCAGATTGCGCCCCGCCCGGCGAGCTTCTGGACGATGATGTACAACGAGGGAGAGCTTTTGGAGAAGTTCGGGATTCAGGTTTTCCCCGTCACCCTCAAGGAGCTCGAGATGCGCACCCTCGCCGTCGAGGAAGAGGGCGGCAAGGTGCTCCAGGACACGATCGCCCAGATCAAGGAGACCGTCGACTGCACTGAGGCGGACGAGACGGCAGTCCGCCGCACCGCCGCGCTCAAGCTCGCCGTCCGCAGCTTCGCACAGGAGCAGTGCTGCACCGCCGCAGCCATCCAGTGCTGGAACGCGCTCCAGGACAGCCTGGGGATCATGCCCTGCATGGTCAACGGCCTCCTCACCGACGAGGGGCTCCCCGTCACCTGCGAGACCGATATCCACGGGGCGGTCACCTGCGTGATGGCGCACGCGGCGGCGATGTACAAAACCGCGCCCTTCTTTGCAGACCTCACCGTCCGCCACAGCCAGAACGAAAACAGCGAGCTTTTGTTCCACTGCGGCAACTTCCCGCCGAGCCTTGCGGAAGGGAAGCTGAAATTCTCCCGGCATTTCCTTTTTGACGGGCACGAGCCCGGCACCCACGAGGGCCCGGTCAAGCTGGGGGATATGAGCATCGTCCGGTTCGACGGCGACCACGGCGACTACCAGCTCTTCCTCGGGAAAGCGAAGGGCGTTTCGGGGAAGTTCACCCGCGGCACCTATGTCTGGATCGAGGTCAACGACTGGCTTTTGTGGGAGGAGAAACTGGTCTGCGGGCCGTATGTCCACCACTGCGTCGGCATCCACGACTACGTCATCCCGGCGCTCTACGAAGCCTGCAAGTACATCGACGGCCTGACCCCGGATCTCGCCGACCCGGACGAAGCCACCCTCCGTGCCTGGATGCGGGGGAGCATCCAATAGCGCCGGGTGCCCCCGCGTCCGTGCCTGGACTGGGCAATACGCGCCCAAAAGCTCTGTCAATTTTAAGACGGCAATCCCGCGAGCTATCAGGTTTGAAAAAATACACAATGCGCCTCGCAGGACGAATATCTATAGATTCATAAAAGCGTTGGTGTGCGAACTGCCCGCAGGGGTACCCTGCACTCTTTACTTTTTCGTGAAAAAGCGGTATAGTTCAAGCAGAACACTTCTTTTGCCTTGCCTGTCCGAAACACGGCGAAAGAGGGAAAGATCGATCGAAAGCAGCCGGGCTCCTGTCCGGCGCGGAAAGGCGGAACTATGGAAAACAAGACAATCGGAATCATTGGCGCGATGGCTTCTGAGGTGGAAATCTTAAAGTCAGGGCTCAAAGAGGGGAAAACTTCTGAAATCGCAGGGGTGGTTTTTTATCAGGGCAAGCTGGAGGGAAAACCCGTCGTCATCGCCCAGTGCGGCATCGGCAAGGTCTGCGCGGCGGTCTGCGCCCAGGCCATGATCGACCGGTTCCAGGTCGGCTGCGTCATCAACACCGGCGTGGCGGGCGGCCTGCACCCTTCCCTCGCCGTGGGGGATATCGTCATCAGCACCGACGCCGTCCAGCACGATTTCGACCTGACCGCCTTCGGCTATGTCAAAGGCTACATGTCGAATGGGGACGGCAAATCCCCCACCCGCTACCAAGCTGATCCGGAGCTGGCCGCCCTCTTCAAAGCGGCGGCGGACGAGGTGCTCGACGGGAATAAGTACATCGAGGGGACGATTGCCTCCGGTGATATCTTCGTGGACGACAGCGCGCTCAAAAAGGAGCTGATCGAACGCTTCGGGGCGGCCGCGGCTGAGATGGAAGGGGCGGCGATCGCCCAGGCTGCGGCGGCAAACCACGTCCCGTTCGTGGTCATCCGCTCGATTTCCGACCTGGCGGAGAACGAGGCGAATGTCTCCTTTGAGGAGTTTGAGCGCAAAGCGGCTGAAATTTCCAGCAGCATCGTCCTCGGGATGCTGCGCCGCGCCGGGTGATCCCGTGTCCGTGCCCGGACTGGGCAATACGCGATACCCAAGTTATATTAAACCGATAGCTTTGTGATCCGCG
>JAAWBP010000074.1 GCA_022792755.1 Oscillospiraceae bacterium
CGGGCGAGCAGGTCTTTGATCACATTGATATCGGTTAAGCGGTTCATAACGATCCTCATTTCAGAATTTACAGGACGTACCGTTCCCTGTCTTTTCCGGGGAAATGATCCCGGCGGCGCGGCTTCAAAGCGTAATCTGTATAGAGGGGCTGGGGCGGCGCTCCATGCGGAAGGGCAGAACATCCTTTTTGCTGTACAAGAGAAAAGCAGGGGACTTTCAAACACATTTGAATTTCATTTTTCATTTTATCACACAACGGCCTTCTTTTCAAAAAGAATCTTGAAATTGCGTAAGGTTGCCCTTATAATGGACACAAACGGCCTGCTCCGGCAGGGCGGGCCCTTCGGCAACCGATTCAACGGAGGTGTTTTCATGGAAAGACGGGATAAAATCAACTACTACCTGGATATCGCCCAGACCGTGTCGGAGCGGGGAACCTGCCTGCGCCGCAATTTCGGGGCGATCATCGTCAAAAACGACCAGATCATTTCGACCGGCTACAACGGCGCGCCGCGGGGAAGGCAGAACTGCTCCGACCTGGGATATTGCGCCCGCGAAAAGCTGAATATCCCCCGCGGGGAGCGGTACGAACTCTGCCGGTCGGTTCACGCCGAGGCGAACGCCATCATTGCGGCGGCGCGGCCCGATATGCTGGGGGCGACCCTTTACCTGGTCTGCGTCGACCCCAAGACGAAGGAGATCGTGCCGGGGATGAACTCCTGCTCAATGTGCAAGCGGCTGATCATCAACGCCGGGATCGACACGGTGATCATCCGGAACACGCTGGAGGAATTTACGACGGTCAACGTCGAAAGCTGGGTCGAGAACGACGATTCGATGAACGGGACGTTTGGTTATTGAGGACGGGCGGCCGCCGCTCGGGATAGAAGGGGCGTTTTTGTGGAAGAATTAAAACGGGTGGAACTTTTTACGGACGGCGCATGCAGCGGGAATCCCGGCGCGGGCGGCTGGGGCTGTATCCTGCGCTGCGGGGAGGTCTCAAAAGAGCTCTCGGGCGGCGAGGCGCAGACCACCAACAACCGGATGGAGCTCACCGCGCTGATTAAAGGGCTTTCCGCGCTGAAATTCCGCTGCCATGTCACGGTTTACAGCGACTCGAAATACGTCCTGGACGCCATCACCCAGGGGTGGGCCCAAAAATGGCGGGCAAACGGCTGGATGCGGAACAAAAAGGACAAAGCTCTCAACCCCGACCTGTGGGAAACGCTCCTCGGCCTGCTCGCCCGGCACGAAATGGAATACGTCTGGGTCAAGGGGCACGCCGGGCACCCGGAAAATGAACGGTGCGACGCGCTGGCGGTGGCAGAGAGCCAGAAATACAAATAATTTCAAAATATTTCCCTCCCCACTTGATTTATACACTAAAAAGGTATATAATAAAGCCGTAAAAAGAAACCCTCTATTCATCCAAAGAAGGACTGAGATCTATGGAGAAACGTTTTGTCTACGCGGACAACGCTGCGACCACTAAAGTTTCGCAGAGCGTTCTGGACGCGATGACGCCTTACCTGACGGAGCATTACGGCAACGCCAGCAGCGTATACAGCATCGCCCGGACAGCCAAACGGGCCATCGAGGAGGCGCGGGGAAAGGTCGCCGCCGCCCTCGGTGCGGAGCCGCGGGAGATCTATTTTACCTCCTGCGGGACGGAGAGCGACAACTGGGCGATCAAGGGCGCGGCGCTTCGGCTCGCGGCCAAAGGGAAGAAACACATCGTCACCAGCAGCATCGAACACCATGCGGTGCTCCACACCTGCGAATACCTTGAAAAGCAGGGGTTCGAGGTCACCTACCTCCCGGTGGACGGGATGGGGCTGGTCTCCCCTGAACAGGTGGAGCAGGCGATCCGGCCGGATACGGCGCTGGTCACCATCATGTATGCAAACAACGAGATCGGCACCATCCAGCCGGTTGCCGAAATCGGGAAGATCTGCCGGGACAAAGGCGTTTTGTTCCACACCGATGCGGTGCAGGCGGTTGGCAATCTGGCGATCGACGTCAAGGAGCAGAACATCGACCTGCTCTCCCTCTCGGGGCATAAAATCCACGCGCCGAAAGGGATCGGCGCGCTCTACATCCGCAAGGGGGTCGCCATCGACAACTTCATGCACGGCGGCGGGCAGGAGAGCGGAAAGCGGGGCGGCACCGAAAACACCGCCTATATCGTCGGGCTCGGCCAGGCGGTCGAAGACGCCGTGAAGGGCCTCGAGGCAAAGGCGGAGCGGCTGACGAAGCTCCGCGACCGGCTGATCGACGGGATGTTAAAAATCCCGGTTTCCCGCTTGAACGGCGACCCGGTCAAACGGCTCTGCGGCAACGTCAACGTTTCGTTCGAGGCGGTCGAAGGGGAAGCCCTCCTTCTCCGGCTCGATTTAAAAGGGGTCTGCGGCTCATCGGGCTCGGCCTGTACCTCCGGCTCGCTCGACCCGTCCCATGTGCTGCTCGCCATCGGCCTGCCGCATGAAATCGCACACGGTTCCCTCCGGCTCTCGCTGGGGGACGACACCACCGACGAGGACGTGGACTACATCCTCGAAGTCCTGCCGGGGGTCGTCCAGACCCTGCGCGACATGAGCCCGGTCTGGAAGGGCGGAAAATAACCCCGCCGGTTTTTGGATCAACAAGATGCAAACTGCGAAAGGAGCACCAGTGCCATGCTGTACAGCGATAAAGTATTAGACCATTTTTCCAACCCGCGCAACGTCGGGGAGCTCGAGGACGCAAACGGCGTCGGAGAGGTTGGAAATGCCAAGTGCGGGGATATCATGAAGATGTTCCTCAAAATTAACGGAAATACGATTGAAGACGTGAAGTTTAAGACCTTCGGCTGCGGCGCCGCGATTGCGACCAGCTCGATCGCCACCGAAATGATCAAGGGCAAGAGTGTCGACGACGCGCTCAAGCTGACCAACAAAGCGGTGGTTGAGGCGCTCGACGGGCTCCCGGCCAGCAAAATCCACTGCTCTGTCCTGGCGGAACAGGCGATCAAGGCGGCTTTGAGCGACTACTACACCCGCCAGGGGATCGACCCGCTCCCGATCGTCGGCGACATCGGCGAGTGCGAGGCCTGCCACCTGCATGAGTAAGCGGGTGCTGGTAGCGCTTTCGGGCGGAGTTGACAGCGCAGCCTGCGCTCATCTGCTCAAGGAAGCGGGATATGATGTGGGAGGCGTCGTCTTAAAGATGTCTCCGGCCCACGAAGAAACGGTGGCGGCGGCAGCGGATGCCGCCGCCGCTTTGGGTATCCCCTTGTTCGTCAAAGACTGCTCGGAGCAGTTTGAGGCGGAGGTCGTCTCCTATTTCACGGCAGCGTACAAAGCGGGGCGGACGCCGAACCCCTGCACCCGCTGCAATCCCGCGGTAAAATTTAAAGCGCTGTTGGAAACTGCGGAGGAAGCGGGCTATGAAAAGCTCGCCACCGGCCATTACGCGGGGCTGGAAGAGCGGGGCGGCGTAACCCTTTTGAAAAGGGCAGCCTGCTTAAAGCGGGATCAATCCTACATGCTCTACCGGCTCGGGCAGGATGTCCTCTCCCGCCTTCTCCTCCCCCTCGCGGCGATGGACAAGGCGGAGGTGCGGGCCGCTGCGGAACGGGCCGGCCTCGCCGCGGCGAACAAGCCGGACAGCCAAGAGATCTGCTTTATCCCGGACAACGACTATGCGGGGTTCATCGAGCGGCGAGACGGCCCCTCCCCGGAAGGCGAATTCATCTCCCCGGACGGGGCGGCCTGCGGGAGACACCGGGGGATCCTCCACTACACGGTCGGCCAGCGGAAACGGCTGGGGATCGCGCTGGGGGAGCCGGTTTTCATCCGGGAGATCGACCCGGCGGAAAACCGAATCTACCTTGCCCGCGGGGGAGAAGATCTGATTCAGACCGTCTTCCTAGGTGAGCTGACGGCCCCGGATGGAAAACCGTTCTCCGAACGCTTCCGGGCGGGGGTGAAGCTCCGTTCGGCCGCCCAGCCCGTCCCGGCGGAGGTCTTCTGTACGGAAGGCCGCGCCGAAGTGCGGCTGGATCAGCCCCACCGGGTGGTCGCAAAGGGGCAGTCGGCCGTTTTCTACGACGGGGATTATGTCCTGGGTGGCGGGATCATCGAAGGGGCGGAATAACGCGGCGGAGGGCCCCTCTGACGGTTCCATAAAGGGCAGTTCTCTCCCCATTCGGGCGTCCGCTCTTTAATGATTCGACTGGGACTGCCCTCTTACCGAACCGTAAAAGCGGACGAGCGGCTTTCGGCCGTTTGCGGCTGCAAATCAAACCAGACAGGATGGATTCGATGACCCTCACTCAATTTTTAGCACAGAATAAAAAGAGCGGCCCTGCCCGGTTTTACATGCCGGGGCACAAAGGGAGATTCCTGCTCGACGGGGCTTATGACATCACCGAGATCACCGGGGCGGATTCCCTCTACTATGCACAGGGGGTGATCCGGAAGACGGAAAAGCGGTTCGAACGGCTCTATGGCAGCGGGGCGACCGTCCTCAGCGCCGGGGGGACGACCCTTTGCATCCAGGGGATGCTGGCCGCCGCAAAGCGGAAATACGGCCTGCGGAGGATCCTCGCCGCCCGGAATACCCACGCCACCTTTGTCAACGCCTGTGCGCTGCTCGATCTCGAGCCCGTCTGGGTTTACCCGAAGCCGTACGACCGGTTCGGGGTCAGCGGCGCTGTTTCGCCGGAACAGCTGGAACAGGCGCTGGCAGAACAGGCTGTGGATGCGGTCTATCTCACCAGCCCCGATTATTTCGGGACGCTCTCCGACATTAGGGGGGTCGCCGCGGTCTGCAAAAAACACGGGCTTCCCCTTTTGGTGGACAATGCCCACGGCGCCCATCTCAAATTCTTGCCGGAGGACTGCCACCCGCTCGCACAAGGGGCGGCGCTCTGCTGCGACGGGGCTCATAAAACCCTGCCGGTGCTGACCGGGGGGGCGCTCCTCCACGCCGCGGAGGATTTTACGGCGGAGGAGCTCAAGGCGGCGATGGCCCTTTTCGGCTCCACCAGCCCGTCCTATCTCATCATGCATTCGCTTGACGTCTGCGCGGATTACCTCGAAACGGCTGCCCGCATGGAGTTCGCCGCACTGGTAAGCCGTTTGGACAGGCTGCGGAAAAAGGCTGTGAAACGGGGATTGTTTGTCTTTAGCAGCGAGCCGGCCCGCCTTTCCCTCGCGGGCGCGCCGAAGGGCTACGGCGGAGACCTCGCGGCCTTTTTGCGGGCGCACGGAATCGAATGCGACTACGCGGCAGCCGAGGCGGTGGTGCTGATGCCGACCCCCTTCAACAGCGAGGCGGAATTTGACCAGTTAGAACGGGCAATCGAAGCCTTTGAGCCGGACGGGGAATACCGGGCTGATCGGCTGGAAGCGCCGCCCCAGCCCGAACGGGTGATGACGCCGCGGGAAGCGGTTTTTGCGCCGTCCGAACTGCTGCCGGCCGATAAAATCTGCGGGAGGATCGCCGCCGAAAACAGGATCCTCTGCCCGCCTGGCGTGGCGGTCGTCGTTGCCGGGGAACGGATTGACGAAGCCTGCCAAAAACTTTTAAAAAAGGCTGGAATTTCGGCACTGAAAGTGGTATGATAAAGACAGGAATCCACCGCTGCTGCGGATGGAGTTCTAAAAGGCGGCGGACAGCCGTCAATTTGAGAACAGGGAGTGACAACGTATGAAAATGATTTATGCAATCGTCAGCAACGACGACAGCCACATCGTCTCTTCGGCATTGACCAAGGCGGGATTTTTCGCGACCAAAATCGCCTCGACCGGCGGTTTCCTGATGGCGGGAAACACCACCTTCATGATCGGAACCGAGGACGACAAGGTGGATGAGGCGGTTGAGGTCATTTCCAAGCACAGCAAGCGGCGCACCCAGATGGCCCCTTCCTCTGCGATGTACGGTGTCGGCGTTTATTCGTCTTTGCCGGTCGAGGTCACGGTGGGCGGCGCGACGATCTTTGTTTTGAATGTAGAGCGTTTCGAAAAAATCTGACGGAATGGTGCCATTGACCGGCAGGAATATACGGGCTTGTGCTTCTTTTGACAGTTTTTTGTTAAGTTCAAAGCACAGCATGGGTCATCCCGCCGGGGATATTTGTTCCTGGCAGGACGGAAACCATTCGAAAAACGGAAGAAAGGGACGATACCAGGCGTTTTGCCCAAACAGGGCGGGCGCAATATGCAAGGCGGGCGCGGCGGGAAGCCAAAGCGCCCCGCTTGTGCAATATCTGTATCTCATGGCGACTAAAATGATTTATGGCAACACCTCTGTCGTGGAGCTCATCGGCAGGGCGGCAAACGGCGGCCGGCTGAACCATGCATACCTGTTTTACGGAGAAAAGGGCCTTGGCAAACGGGCGGTTTCTGCCTATTTTGCCAAGGCGATTTTATGCGGGGGGAAAACGCATCCCTGCGGAAGCTGCCCGAGCTGCAAAAAGATGGATGCAGGCGCCCATCCCGACCTGACGGTCCTTTCCGGAACGGCCGAAAAAAATGAGCTGACAGTCGCCAATATCCGGAAGCTGAAGGCGGATGCGCCGGTTTACCCGAACGACGGGGAGAGAAAGGTCTATCTCATCAGCGACTGCCAGAGGATGCAGGCCCCGGCCGCAAATGCGCTCCTCAAGCTTTTGGAGGAGCCTCCCGCGCATCTGGTGATCCTGCTGACCGCGGACGACCGCAGCCACGTCCTCCCCACCATCCTCTCCCGCTGCATCCCGGTGGGCATCTTCCCGGTGGCGGAGGAGGAATGCGCCCAGGCGCTGGAGGCGCTGGGCGGCGTCCCGCCGGAGACTGCCCTCAGGGCCGCTGCCGCCTGCGGCGGCAACATCGGAAAAGGGCTGTCGCTTCTGGCCGCGGGGGATCTCCCGGTCTCGCCGGACGATTTCTGCCTGTTGCTTTCAAAGCGCCAGGAGTACGGGATGCTCGCCTCCCTCGGGAAAATTTCGAACGACAAGCAGCTTTACCGCGCCTTCCTGGAGGCTCTTTTTGAGCGTTTCCGGGATGCGGCCGTCCTGAAATCGGGCGGCAAGCGGCTGATCGCGGGGTCAAAAGAGGCGGCTGCCGCTTTAATCGGCGGGTTTACCACAAAACAGCTGTTGGAAAAGATCCGCATCGTCTCCAAAGCGATCAAGGATTTGGACGCAAACGCGAATGTGCCGCTCCTGTCGGCCTGGGTGACCAGCTCGCTGATCGGCATATCTGCCGAGGACTGACACAGGCGGGGAAATCTGGATAAAAACGAAAAGAAAGGAAACGATACGTGGCCAAACGGATTGCTCCACAGGCTTTGTATCGTATGGAGAGGTTCATGGCTGAAATCATCGGCGTCCGGTTTAAGGACGTGGGAAAAATATACTACTTTGCCCCCGCTGGAATGAAGATCAAGAAGGGGGATCATGTCATCGTCGAAACGGCCCGCGGGATGGAATGCGGCACCGTCATGATCGGAAACAGCACAGTGGAGGACGACAAAGTCGTCCTCCCGCTCAAGCCGGTCGTGCGGACGGCCACTGAAAAAGACCTCGCCGTTGTGGAGCAAAACCGGAAAAAGCAGCAGGAAGCCTTTAAAATCTGTCAGGAGAAGATCGCCAAGCACAAGCTGGAGATGAAGCTGGTCGACGTGGAATACACCTTTGACGGGAATAAAATCCTCTTTTATTTTACCGCAGACGGGCGGGTCGATTTCCGGGAGCTGGTCAAGGACCTCGCGTCGGTCTTCCGCACCCGGATCGAGCTGCGGCAGATCGGTGTGCGGGACGAGTCGAAGATGATCGGGGGGCTGGGCATCTGCGGGCGGCCCTTCTGCTGTTCCACCTTTTTGGACGAATTCCAGCCGGTCTCGATCAAGATGGCGAAGGAGCAGGGGCTTTCCTTGAATCCGGTCAAAATTTCGGGAACCTGCGGGCGGTTGATGTGCTGTCTCAAACATGAGCAGGACGCTTATGAGCATCTCCTCAAGCTCACGCCCAAACAGGGCGCACAGGTGATGACCCCGGACGGGAAAGGGAACGTGACCGACGTCAACCTCTTGGCAGGAAAGCTGAAGGTGCAGCTGGCGGCGACCCCCGATGCAGCGCCGGGGGTCTACACGAGGGAACAGGTAAAACTCCTGCGCGACCGGCCCCATAAGGGGGAGAAAAAGGACGCGAAGGAAGCGCCGAAAACAGAAAAGTAAAACTTGCGGTTTTATATTGATTTTTTGCGAAAATATGTTACAATGATAGTACCCTCACTTGACAAGAGCAGATACGATTTTTAGGGGCAAAAAGCTGCCCCTGACGGTGTGATTCTTCTTGTCTTGCGTCAGCAGGGCAGTCTCGTCTTCCACTCTCAAAAACGCTTGGGTTCCAAACCTGCTGAGAGGATGGGGTGGCAAGGCCGCAGGGCGAAGGCATGCTGGCGCATTCCGAGCCCGAGAACACAGCCAGACCGTTCAATCAGCGTGTTTGGAGCGTGTTTGCCCTTGTTGAGTGAGGGTAAACTTTAAGGAGGTGCTTCCAATGGCATATGTAATTAGCGACGAGTGCATCGGCTGTGGCGCGTGCGAGGCAGAATGTCCGGTATCCGCCATCTCCGCTGGTGATGGTAAATACGTGATCGACGCCGATACTTGCATCGACTGCGGCGCGTGCGCCGGTACCTGCCCGGTTTCTGCTCCGAATCCGCAGGACTAATTGTTTCAAAAGAAGAACGCCGGTTTTTTAACCGGCGTTTTTTCTTTTGTATCTCTTATCTTAGAAATAAATCGCTCTGGTATCATGCACTTTATTTGGAAAGAATCCTCTCGATTGACAAGGGCAGCGGAGTGCCTCCGCGCCCGTGGCCGGGCAGGGCGTGGAATCCCCGCTGGTAATCGCGATCCCTAAGCGGGACAGACTTCCAAGGCCGGTAACCCGCGAGGTGCGTTGTGTTTGTTTTTTGCACTGGCATCTCGCAGGACAAAAACTTTTTGACTGGCAGAACGTTCGGGTGCGAACTACCCGCAGCGCTACCCTGCCCCACGCGGTGCGCCTGTGCCCAGGCAAGGCAATACGCACACCAATGTTTTGCTGATTTTGGGCTTTAGTCCTGCGAGGCGCGTTATACAAAACATGTACCGCGCGGGAAATGAATTTTGTTATTCGCACCACCTGTGGATCGCGACTGTCCGGCCCGGTCACGGGCGCGGCGGCTCGCCGTCTTTGTCAACCGAGGAAAGGCTTCTTTTTTCAAACAAAGCTTGACAAAGCAGTTCGGTTTTGTTATGATAAGAGTGCACTTTAAAGTGTTAAAGCAAGCGAAGAGGTAAATCGTCATGCTGATCAACAGGAACCATCATCGATTTTATTACTGCCTGGCTGTTTTGGAGTCGGGTTGTTTGCGGTGTCCTGTTTTACAGCATTGAATTTTCCGCTGTATCCGTCAGGCCGACAACCGATTCCGGTTGCCGGCCTTTTTATTTGCCGTGAAGCCGGAACGGTGAGGCGCCTGCCGGAAGAAAGAGAGGTTTCTTATGATTGTCATTCTCAAGCAAAACGCACCGAAACAGAAGGTGGAAGATCTTTTAGGGCAGTTGAAGGGCAAAGGGATTGGGATCCATTTCAGCGAAGGAGCCCATACCACCCTTTTCGGGCTGGTCGGGGATGTTTCCAAAATCGATCAGGAGGCTCTGGAGGCCCTCGACATCGTCGAAGCGGTCAAACGGGTTTCCGAGCCCTACAAGCTGGTCAACCGGAAGTTCCATCCGGAGGATACCGCAGTCCAAGTCGGCGGGGGGAAGATCGGCGGAGGGAGCTTCGGCGTGATCGCCGGCCCCTGCTCGGTCGAATCCCCGGAGCAGATCATCGGAGCTGCGAAGCGGATGAAAGAAGCGGGGGCCAAATTCCTGCGGGGCGGCGCCTTCAAGCCCAGAACCTCCCCCTATGCCTTCCGCGGTTTAAAGGCGGAAGGGATTGAGCTCCTGCTCGAAGCAAAGAGAGAGACAGGGCTCCCCATCGTCACCGAGCTGACCAGCCTGCGGTATATTGACCTCTACAGCGAGGTGGACGTCATCCAGGTCGGGGCGCGGAACATGCAGAACTTCGAGATGCTTTCCGAGCTCGGGCACTGCGACAAACCGATCCTGTTGAAGCGGGGGCTTTCCAGCACGATGGAGGAGCTGTTAATGAGCGCCGAATACATCGTTTCAGGGGGGAACCCGAACGTCATCCTTTGTGAGAGGGGGATCCGCACCTTTGAGACCGCCACCCGGAACACCCTTGATATTTCGGCGATCCCGCTTTTGAAACAGAAGTCCCACCTCCCCGTCATCGTCGACCCGAGCCATGCCTCCGGGATCGCGGCGCTGGTGCCCGTCCTCGCGAAAACCGCCGTCGTCGCCGGGGCAGACGGCCTGATGGTCGAAGTCCATCCAAATCCGCCGGCGGCCCTCTGCGACGGCGCGCAGTCGATCACCCCGGACACCTTCGATCAGGTGATGGAGGATGTCCGCACCCTCTGCGGGCTGGAGGGAAAAGCGCTCTGAAATCCACGACACCCGGCGACTTGAAACGCCGGGTGTTTTTGGTTTGCTCCTTGGGAAAGATATGCTATAATTGATAGAGATTTAACCAACTGGCTCTTTTAAGACAGTCGGTTCTGCACAGGGAGGATGTTATGAAAAAAGAGGAGATCAAAAGCAGCGCGGCTCCTGCGGCGGCTGGGCCCTATTCGCAGGCCGTCAGGGCCGGCGGATTGGTTTTCGTTTCAGGCCAGCTCCCGCTCGACGCCGAAACGGGAGAAATGGCGGATGGGATCGAAAACCAGACAGCGAAATGTTTGGAGAATATCCGCGGGATTTTATCCGCCGCGGGGCTTTCGCTGGACGACCTTGTGAAGTGCACCGTCTTTTTGACGCGGATGGAGGACTTCCCCCTTATTAATAAGGTATATGCCTCCTATTTCGGGAATCCCTGCCCAGCGCGCTCCTGTGTCGAGGTTTCTGCGCTGCCGCGGGGAGCGGCGGTCGAAATCGAAGCGATTGCGGTGGTGAAGCAGCATGCAGAATGAATTTTCCCGCACCGAGCTCCTTCTGGGAAGGAATGTGATGGAGCGGCTGAAACACGCCTCCGTTCTCCTGTTCGGGATCGGCGGGGTGGGTTCCTATGCGGCTGAAGCGCTGGCCCGCGGCGGGGTAGGCCGCCTGATCCTCGTCGACCACGACACTGTCAGCCTCACAAACCTCAACCGCCAGCTGATCGCCACCCACGAGACGATCGGGAGGCGGAAGGTTGATGTGATGAAGGAGCGGATCCTCTCGATCAATCCCGCGGCCCAGGTCGAGGCGCGGGCCGAATTCCTCCTGCCTGAAAACATCGACTCCTTCCCTCTCCAAGCGTGCGATTACATCATCGACGCGGTGGACACCGTCGCCGCAAAGATTGCGCTGGCAGAGAAGGCGGAGGAATGCGGGACGCCGATCATCAGCTCAACGGGGACAGGGAATAAGCTCGACCCATCCCGGTTCGAAATAGCCGACATCTATGGGACTTCGGTCTGCCCGCTGGCCCGCGTCCTCCGCCGGGAGCTGAAGGCGAGAGGGGTGCGGGGGCTGAAGGTGCTCTATTCCAAGGAGCCCCCCCTCAAGCCCCTGCCCGCAGAGGAGGACGGATCTCCCGGAAAGCGGCAGACCCCCGGCAGCGTCTCCTTTGTCCCGTCCGTGGCCGGGCTGATGATCGCCGGGGAGGTTCTCCGCAGTTTCATCGAAAAAGCGGAATGACCGGAACAGCGCTGCCATAAACTGGTAGGGAGAGGGCCTACTCGGGGCCAGACTTACCGGTTGAGGTGTTGAAAAATGGATTTTGTCATGAACGCCATCGAATCATATGGACTTGCTGCTGTTTTTATGTTAATCTTATTAGAGTATGCCTGCTTCCCTCTTCCAAGCGAGGTGGTGCTCCCCTTTTCCGGGGCGGTTGCCTCCCAAAGCGGATGGATTTTCCCGGCGATTTTGGGGTTCAGCGTCCTCGCGGGGGTACTGGGGGCGCTCGTCTGTTACCTGATCGGCTATTTCGGCGGCTATCCGCTGGTGGAGAAGATCAAGCGGAGGTTCCCAAAGGCAGGAAAGGGCCTCGACGCCTCGCAGAAAAAGTATGAGCAGTACGCCTCCCTTTCGGTCTGCATCGGGCGGCTGATCCCCCTATGCCGAACCTATATTTCATTTATTGCGGGGATTTCCCGGCAAAGCCTCTGGAGCTACCTGGGGGCGACGGCTGCCGGGGTGACGGTCTGGAACGCCGTCCTGATTGGACTGGGGTATTTGTTTGCTGAAAACTGGAATATTGTTACAGAATACTACGATCAGTATAAGCTAGTCCTCCTTCCAGTCTGCATTGCCCTGGCGGGATTGCTGATCGTCCGGCGGTGCTGGAAGCGAAAGAAGGAAAAACGCCCTGCGTTTGACAGAGCGGAAAAATAAAAAAAGGGGAATGTTTCAATGGAGTTTCTAATCGAGGGCATCCTGG
Organism: Oscillospiraceae bacterium; assembly: GCA_022792755.1. Classification (GTDB taxonomy): domain Bacteria; phylum Bacillota; class Clostridia; order Oscillospirales; family Ruminococcaceae; genus Metaruminococcus_A. The sequence continues at coordinate 12,506 of JAAWBP010000074.1, forward strand.
AGCTGTTCAAGCCGGACAGCTGGAGAATTTGGGTGATGTTTGTCATCGGCGGCGTGCTGATCTTTCTCGCCATCAAAAAGGAGTTGGAACCGGCTTTGCTCCTCCCGATCGGGTTTGGCGCCATCCTTGTCAACCTCCCGTTTTCCGGCGCGGTCGACCAGATGATGGAGGGGATCGGCGAAGTCCCCGGGATCATCGACTGGATGTTCCGGATCGGGATCGAGGCGTCGGAGGCGATGCCGCTGCTGCTGTTCATCGGCATCGGCGCGATGATCGACTTCGGCCCGCTGCTGGTCAACCCCAAGCTGCTTCTGTTCGGGGCGGCGTCCCAGTTCGGCATCTTCTTCACCATCACGGTTGCGACCCTTCTGGGCTTCGACCTGACCGATGCAGCCTCGATCGGGATCATCGGCGCGGCGGATGGGCCGACTTCCATCCTGGTCTCCCAGGTGCTCGGCAGCCAGTATATGGGGGCGATTGCCGTCGCAGCCTATTCCTATATGGCGCTGGTGCCGATCATCCAGCCGTTTGCCATCAAGCTCTCGACCACCAAAAAGGAGCGGGCCATCAAGATGGCCTACAACCCGCAGGGCGTGTCCAAGATGACGCGGATCCTCTTCCCGATCATCGTCACCATGATCGCCGGGCTGGTCGCGCCGGCATCGGTTTCGCTGGTCGGCTTCCTGATGTTCGGCAACCTTCTGCGGGAGTGCGGCGTCCTCCGCGCAATGTCGGAAACGGCGCAGAACCAGCTCGCAAACCTGATCACCCTGGTGCTCGGCATCACCATCGCCGCCAGCATGAAGGCGGAGAGCTTCGTCAACCTCCAGACCCTCTTCATCATGGCGCTCGGCCTCGTCGCCTTTGTATTCGACACCTTTGCAGGGGTCTTCTTTGCGAAACTCCTCAACCTGTTCTCTAAAAATAAAATCAACCCCATGGTCGGGGCGGCCGGCATTTCCGCCTTCCCGATGTCCTCCCGCGTCATCCAGAAGATGGGGCTCGAGGCCGACCCGACCAACCACCTGCTGATGCACGCGGTCGGCGCCAATGTCTCCGGGCAGATCGCCTCGGTCGTCGCCGGCGGCGTCATACTCGGCATCGTGCCGACGATGATCCATTAAAGGAGGATGTGGAAAATGAATATGGATGCGTTTATGGCTTCCCTCAACCTGATGTGGATGGGGATGCTTGCTATTTTCACGGTGATCGTTGTAATTTTTGCCGTCACTCAGATCATGCTGACGGTCAGCAACCGCAAAAAAGATTCCGCAAAGGCGGATCGATCCCAATAACGCCAAGGAGGATTGGATGCCATGGTGAGAAAGACGAAGATTATCTGTACCCTGGGCCCTGCCACGGACGACGACAACGTCTTAAAAGAGCTGATGCTGGGCGGGATGAACGCGGCGCGTTTCAACTTTTCCCACGCAGATCACGCCTATCATAAAAAGAACATCGAACGGATCAGAAGGCTCCGAGAGGAGCTCCATCTTCCGGTGGCGGCCCTGCTGGACACCAAAGGGCCGGAGATCCGGATCGGCAAATTTAAGGACGGCAAGACAGTTCTCTCGAAGGGCGAGATTTTCACCCTGACGACTCAGGACATAGAGGGGTCGCAGAAGGGCTGTTCGATCTCCTACCACGACCTTCCCGCCGACGTCCATCCGGGTGCGACCATCCTGCTCGACGACGGGCTGATCTCGATGTCGGTCGTCAGCGTGACCGACACCGACATCGTCTGCCGGGTGCTGAACGACGGTGTTGTCTCGAACAACAAGGGGGTCAATGTCCCCGGCGTCAAGCTCTCGATGCCTTACATCAGCGAAAAGGACCGGGAAGATATTGTTTTCGGGATCGAAAACGGCTTTGACATCATCGCAGCCTCCTTCACCCGGAGCGCCGGCGACATCCTGGAAATCCGGAAGATTTTAGAGGAATACGACTGCCACAGCATCAACATCATCGCCAAAATCGAGAACGGCGAGGGGGTGGAAAACCTGGACGCGATCCTCCGGGTCGCAGACGGCGTGATGGTCGCCCGGGGCGATATGGGGGTGGAAATCCCGCTCGAGGAAGTCCCCGTCCTGCAAAAAATGATGATCAAAAAGGCCTATACCGCCGGAAAACAGGTGATCACCGCCACCCAGATGCTCGACTCGATGATGAAAAACCCGCGGCCGACCCGTGCGGAATCCACCGACGTCGCCAACGCAATCTATGACGGAACCAGCGCCATCATGCTTTCCGGCGAGACGGCGGCCGGCCTTTATCCGGTCGAAGCGCTTAAAACGATGGTGCGGATCGCCTGCCGGGCGGAGCAGGATATCGACTATGTAAAGCGGTTCAAGACCCGGGGATATGAAGAAACCCCAGACGTCACCAACGCGATTTCCCACGCGACCTGTACGACGGCGCACGACCTGGGGGCGACGGCGATCATCACCGTCACCAAATCGGGCAAAACGGCCCGGATGATTTCGAAATACCGCCCTTATGCGCCGATCATCGGCTGCACGACCAGCGCCCATGTTTGCCGTCAGCTCAACCTTTCCTGGGGGGTCGTCCCCCTGCTGATCAAAGAGGAGAGCAGCACCGACATGCTCTTCGACCACGCGGTGGACGCCGCCCAGAAAACCGGCGTCATCGACGACGGAGACCTGGTCGTCATTACGGCGGGGGTGCCCCTCGGGGTGTCCGGCACCACCAACATGATGAAGGTGCACGTAGTGGGGCATATCCTCGCATCCGGGATGGGGATCACCTCAAAAACCGTCTGCGCCCGCCTGTGTGTCTGCAAGGATGCGGAGGAAGCGGCGGAGAATTTCAAGGACGGGGATATTTTAGTTATCCCGCAGACATCGAACGCCCTGTTCGACCTGATTAAGCGGAGCTCGGGCATCATCACCGAACTGCCCGGTTCCAACTCCCACGCGGCCATCGTCGGCCTTGCGATGGATCTCCCGGTACTGGTCGGCGTGGCAAACGCCACCAGCCTGCTCAAAAGCGGCGCGGTGGTCACGCTGGATGCGGAGCGCGGGATCGTCTGCTGCAACCTATAGTATAACAGCTGTTTCAACAATATCACAGCTTTCCGGCTGAGGGGCCGGTTCATCCCGGAAACTTTTTTGGAAAAGACGGAGCAAAACGATGAAGATGGAAAAACCAAAAGGATTTATCAGCAATATCCAGCAGTTTTCTTTAGACGACGGCCCCGGCATCCGGACGACGGTCTTTTTCCGCGGCTGTAATCTCCGCTGTGCCTGGTGCCATAACCCGGAGTGCATCCCATTTCAGGCCGTTCTGCGGTACAACGCTTCGGTCTGTATTGGCTGCGGCGGATGCTTACAAGCGTGTCCACAGGGGTGCCATGCCGCCGAAGAGGGCTGCCACACGCTGAACAGGGTCGCCTGCATCGGCTGCGGCGAATGTGTTTCGCACTGCCCTGCCGGTGCGCTGGAGCTCAACGGCAGGGGGTACTCCGAGGAGGAGCTCTTCGAACGGCTTGCGGCGGATGCGGAATTTTATCAAAGCTCCGGCGGGGGCGTGACCTTTTCGGGCGGCGAGCCGGTGCTTCAAAATGTTTTCCTTGCAGGGATCCTCAAACGCTGCCGGGAGGCGGGAATCCACACGGCTGTCGACACGGCGGGGAATGTCCTGTGGGAGATGTTTGAAGCGATCCTGCCCGATACCGACTTGTTCTTATACGACGTCAAATTCTTCACGCCGGAAAAACATCTGGCCGCGGCCGGCGTCAAAAACGACAAGATTCTCGCAAACCTCCAGGAGCTTTGCCGGCGAGGGGCCCGGATTTGGGTCCGCGTTCCGCTGATCCCCGATTTTCACGACATGGAGGAGATTGGGAAGATCGCCGCTTTCCTCAAGGATCTTCCTTTGGAGCGGATTGAGCTGATCCCATACCACCGCTACGGCGTCGGAAAATATGCGGCGTTGGGGATTCCCTACACCCTTTCCTGCAAAGAGCCTGCCCCCGAATGGATGGAGGCGGCAAAAGCCCGCTTTAAAGGATGCCGCGCGGAGCTTGTACAGCAATAAAACGGATTTTTTCAAACGGCCCCGGATCGATCCGGGGCCGTTTGAATTTTGCGGGTTTTGGTTCGTCTATTTTCACAGCTTTTTTTAAATACCTTCCTTGTAGTGTAAAATATCGCCTTTTCCGCAATTTTACGACAAAAAAGTAACAGGATGTTATCCTTTTTGATGGGCCCCTGTCGGGTGGACAGAACGGAAGAAGAAAACCACAGTGAAAAAAACGGTTTTTGAGGAAAAAACAGGATTGTATTATTTTTTACCCGCCCTATTCCGGTCTCTGCTCCTTCATTCCTTTGGGAACAACCTAAAAAGCGCATCTATTTCTATGCAGTGGAGAAAAACGCTGATTTTTGGGGGAAGATTTACCCGTCAAGTGGGATGAAACAAGGGAAAAACGCAACGTTTCATTATACAGTTTGTAGAAACAATGCCCGCATTTCTCATCCGAAAAACAAGCGGCCGGAAATAAGATTGTTGTAATTCTGCACAATGAACCGGATTTATTTAGGCCTATTTTGTTCAAAAAGGATCCTTTCCCCATCTCCGGCGATTTGGTGAATTTATCAAAAGATCCCCTGATTCCAATGCAAACAAAACAGAAAAGTTGCTTTTTTCGACCGGGTTCCATCGGAAATGTATCAATTCCGATCCGGCTGCTTCGTCAAATTGAACAAAATTGACCCGCTTCAATTTCTTGACAGAGACGGTTTTTGTGAATATAATGGCTACAAACCGGTTACAATCGTAACAAATGGATTTCGGCTATTGCCCAAAAAGGAGATTTTGGATGAGCACCTTCTGGAAAAAGCTGCCGGCGGTTTGGAGCTGTCTTCGGTTCCGGATTGTCGCTGCGGCCCTGGTATCCACAATTATGGTTGCCACCCTTACCGGTATTACCTTTGCAACCAACATTGTGTATATCTACGATGATGAGGACGTCTTAAAGTATTATACAACCAACAGCGAAATTTCCCCAGAGGAGGTTTTGGAAAATGGAGGCGTCAGCCTTTCGGCCGACGACGAGTTCGAATTTACCGGCTTTGATGAAAGTGGAACGGCAAGCCTGACCGTCTACCGTGCTTTCCCGGTCAGTATTTCGGCCGACGGGACGACAGTAGAAGTCATGATGGCTCGCGGGACGGTGAACGATGCCCTGGAGAAAGCGGGATTAACCCTTGCGGACGACGATTTGATCAACGTCTCGCCTTATGAAAAGGTCGTCTCCGGGATCGAGATTTCGATCAACCGTGTCACCTATGAGACGGTAACTGAGGAAACCATCCTCCCCTTCGAAGTGGAGAGCAAAGAGACAAAGGCGCTTTACAAAAACAAAACCATTGTGACCCAGGCGGGCAAAGAGGGAAAGCAGATTGCCACCTTCCGGCGGACGCTGGTAGACGGGGTCGTGACCGATGTAGAAACGCTGTCCAACGAAGTTGTAGAGCAGCCTGTAACGCAGCATCAAATCGTTGGGACCAGCCTTACCCCGATCGCCTCGGAAATTTTGCCCCCAGAGGATTTCGAACTCGATGCCAACGGCGTTCCGGTGAACTATTCGAGAGTTCTCACCGGGAAAGCGACCGCCTACAGCAGCAGCCGTTACCCCAACGTAAAAGGGGCGAGCGGCCAGTACCTCAAGCCAGGTTCCGTTGCAGTCAACCCGAATATTATCCCCTATGGCAGCAAGCTGTATATCACTTCTACGGATGGCCGCTATGTTTACGGTTATGCCGTAGCTGCTGATACCGGAACGGCCATGATGGACGGCCGGGTTTTGGTGGACTGTTTCTTTGCAACCTATGCGGAGAGCTGCCACTTCGGCGCAAAAACAGTAAACGTTTATATTTTGTCATAACGGAAATCCATGATACCGGTTGAAGTTCCCTCTCTTTGCACCTTCTCTCTGCCGAAGAAGAACCGTGTGAGGCAGGGAAGAAACGAAAATAACGAGCCTGCTTTTCAGCAGGCTCGTTTGTTTTGCGGAATGCCGGATGATCCCGGCTGAACAATACGCGATCCGCAGATGGTGCAAATAACAACGTTGGTAACCCGCGCGGTGCCTCGCAGGGCGGAATGCTTCCGCTGTCAATACGCGGCGGGGAACCCCCGCAGGCAAACGCGATCCGCAGGTCGTACCGGTAACAACGCCCATGTCCCGCGAGGTGTGTTGTATTTGTTTTTATATCGGCATCTCGCAGGTTTATTGCCCAAAAACCGGAAGAACGTTGGTGTGCGAATTACCAGCGGCGGTTCGCCGCGCCGGGTGGCCCCGGTAGGACAGCCGCGATACTTAGGTAGTACAGACCTGTAAGTCCGTCATCCGCGTGGTGCGTTGGTTCGCAAATGTATCCCGCAGGACGGTTACCTAAATACCGGTAATACGTTTGAGTGCGAATTGACTTGTCGAGGCCACTCGGAGTCTCGCGGGATGACAACCTTAATCCAGTAAACCGTAAGGGCGCGTATCGCCCCGCCTGGGCACAGGCCCGTAGGCTTAGCTCCGGCCGTACATGGAAGGGGCAAGTTCGGCAAACGCCACGACCGACGGGGGCATTTGAGATTCCGCAAAATAGGCGGTTCCGCTGCACTTCTCCTTGAGCTCCCCGTTTAACACGGGCACATCACTCTTGCGATACTGGTTTTTATCGTAGGTAAACCATCGCAGTTTTGCACTGGAACCGCCGGACGCCTCTATTTCATAGTCGATATACCACAGGTCATTTTGGTGGATCTCAGTTTCCCATTCAGCATAACGCATTTGAAAGGACAGGACGTCGACCGAAGAAAAGACCATGGTGTTTTCTTTGTTCCGGTGCTCGTACCTGTCATACCAATGGAACATGATGCCGTTCACCTCTTCGGTGTGTTCACCGCCGCATCCATAGACATTCGCGGAGCTGTCTATCAGGGTGCCGCCAAGTGCCGGCGGTGTTTCCTGCGGCGTGGATTCCACTGCATCAGGCGGCGAGGGAACGCCGGGTTCCGTGGGTTCTGCTTCGTTATTATTTGCCGGAGGGACGTCCGGTTCTGCTTCCTCCTCATCCTCTACCACATCCGCAGCAGTAAGAGAGACCCAACCACCGGACTGCAGCTGTCCCCATCTTCTGATGTTTCCATTTTCCCTGACGGTCTCTTCCGCGACGATGATGATGGTTCGCCGGTCTGTAATATCATACAGCCAATTCCCCGTGTGATACCCGGGCTGATCGTATACGCTCAATTCATTCCTTTGAACCTTGATCTCGTACGGCTCAAAAGCGGACAGCCCATCTGATGCTCCCTCATTCCATAAAGGCCCCGCATCCCCATCATAGTCATCGTAGAGACCGCTAAGGTCCCCGGCCTCGTCCTCTGTCAGGCTTTCACCCGGATCGAGCCCCTCGAAATCGCTGGCCTCACTCTCTATTGTACTTTCGCTGATACCAGATTCCTCCGGCGATGGAGATTGACACCCGCTCAGCATGATGAAGCAGAATAAAAACGCACAGACGACTGCTTTTTTCACGACCGTTCTCTCCTTTAAAAATGTGATTCAGCCCTTATTCCTATAAAAATGAGAACCCTCCGGCGCGGGCAGCTTTGGGCAAAGGAAAAACCCGCAGTGTACAGCACACACCGCGGGTCTGTTAAGACGTGATGAAAAAGATACCCGCCTAAATGTGTGTTTAGGCTTCTCTAAAATAAGAAAAGTCTAAACGCGAATTGCGTCCAGACTCCGCCGGTCAAGACGATATAAAAAGATGCAGACAGGACGCGCGTATCGGCTTATAAAAAATACAAAAGCCCCGAACGCGGACTGCGTGTCGAGGCTCTCGCCTGGTCTGAGCGACGGGACTTGAACCCACGGCCTCCACCACCCCAAGGTGGCGCGCTACCAAGCTGCGCTACGCCCAGAAAATCCGTCAACCATTCTGTTGACAAAGTTATTATAGCACAGCTCGAGAAAAAAATCAAATGTATTTCACGACGAATTTTTGCAGAATCCACTTAAAACAAAAAGGATTACAAGCGATCTTCCCGGCAAAACTTTTGCATCAGCGAAAGCGAAAAGGCGGCTTCAGCGGACCCGCTCGAATCTTTTTTGCAGCTTTTCCAACGCCTTCTTCTCGATCCTGCTGACATAGGAGCGCGAAATCCCCAGTTTGACTGCGACTTCCCGCTGGGTCAGCGGCTTTCTCCCCCCGATGCCGTAGCGGAACAGAATGATCCGCTGCTCCCTTGGAGAG
>JAAWBP010000075.1 GCA_022792755.1 Oscillospiraceae bacterium
CCACCCGGTCTTCATCAAAAAGGGTGCGCTCCATCGAACTGCCTGAAATCCCCACGATCCGAAAAACGAATACAAAGATAAAGATCAGGGTCGTGACCGAAATGGCAATCGATTCCACCCACTCCCAGATATCGCGTTTCAGATTATAGCCCTGTTCCTCCTCCGGCTCCATGCCGGAAGTCAATTTTTCATCCATAGGATCACCGCCCGTCCTCGTTTAAAAGCACTTTTACCCCTTCTATATCTATTCATATTCTACCCGATTCCATACCCGGATGCAAGCAGATCGATGAAAACATCTCTCCAGCTAAAGCTCCCGGACAACTATCGGGCGCCTTCTTCGCAGGCTGCCGCCAAAAGCTTTACAGCTGACAAAAAGGACGGCCTTGTCCGGCCGCCCTCTTCTTTGCGCTTATCTGATTTTTTCTTTTACCTTTGCAGCCTTGCCGACACGGTCGCGCAGATAATAGAGCTTCGCACGGCGAACACGACCGCTCCGGACGAGCTCGACCTTCTCGACATGGGGGGAATGAACCGGGAAAACCCTTTCGATCCCAACACCGTGTGCAACACGGCGGACGGTAAACGTCTCGTTGATGCCAGCGTGTTTTTTGGCGATGATGGTGCCTTCAAACATCTGGGTTCTCTCTTTGTCGCCCTCTTTGATCTTGACCGAAACCCGCACGGTATCACCGATATTCAGTTCCGGAACCTCAGTTTTCATGCTGGGCTGGCTGATTAATTTAAGTGCGTCCATTTTCTTCCTCCTGATTTTCAGACATTCATACCCAAAAGCCGCAGCGGCTGGCCGGGCCGGCAGAGGACTATCCGCTTTAATGACTCGAATTATAATCGGGCATTAACCCCCATCACCCTGAGCAGACAGAATGACGGATATTAAAATGCTTATCTATGATACCACAACGCCGGGCGGAATGCAAGCCCTTTTTACAAATTCAGCAGCCCTTTTTCCGCCATCGACTGGGCGGCGAGCAGTACGCCGGTCTTCCCGGTCTGGTAGGTAAGGCCGCCCTGGAGCCAGACGGCGTAAGGCTCCTTGAGGGGGGCGTCGGCCGAAAGCTCGATCGAAGCCCCGCCGGTAAAGGCCCCCGCTGCCATGATGACCTTGCTGTCGTATCCGGGCATGTCCCACGGCTCGGGCGAAACGAAGGCATCCACCGGCGAGCCGCTTTGGATCCCCTGGCAGAAGGCGACCAGCCTTTCCGCATCCCCCAGCTTGAGCGCCGCGATGATGTCGGTGCGGGTCTCCTCATACCGGGGGTAGACGGGGAACCCGAGCCGTTCAAAGAGGCAGGCGGCAAAAATCGAGGTTTTCACCGCATTTGCAACAACGCCCGGCGCCCAGAAAAATCCCATATACATCGGGCGGTTCTGGTTGAGGGTACAGCCGACCTCTTTCCCCATCCCGACGCAGGTGAGCCGGTAGGAGCACTGCTCCACCAAATCCCGCCGCCCGGCGATATAGCCCCCTGTCTGCGCGATGCCGCCCCCCGGGTTTTTGATCAGCGACCCGATGACCAGGTCGGCGCCGGTCTGGGTCGGTTCACGCTTTTCCACAAACTCCCCATAGCAGTTGTCCACCATGATCACCGCCTCCGGGTTCACCCGCCGGACGGTTTCCACCAATCTTCCAATAGTTTCCACCCCGATAGAAGGCCGGAGGGAATACCCCCTGGAGCGCTGGAGGTAGACGACCTTCGCTCCCCTGACCGCATCGGGGACGGCGCCGAAGTCGATCTCCCCCGCCGGGGTCAGCCCGAGTTCCCGGTAATCGACCCCGAAGTCGCGGAGGGAGCCGTTCCCCTTCCCCCGCAGGCCGACGACCTCCTCGAGGGTGTCATACGGCTTCCCGGTGACCGAAACGATCGTATCCCCCATCCGGAGGACGCCGAACAGCGCCACCGAAAGGGCGTGGGTTCCCGAAACGAAGCTGTGCCGCACCAGGGCGTCCTCCGCACCGAAGGCTTCTGCATAAACCGCGTCGAGAGTTTCCCGGCCCAGGTCGCCGTAGCCGTAGCCTGTGCTGCCGTTTAAGTGAATTTCGCTCACCCGGTTGTCCAGAAACGCCCGAAGAACCTTCTCCTCATTGTAAGCCCGGATCGCCTCCACCCGCTCAAAAGGCTCCGCGCAGAGCGCTTCCGCCTGTTCCGCGAGTTTCTCCAGCCGGGGATCAATTTTAAAAAATTCTGACATCTGTCTTTCTCCTATTCGTCCTTCCCACCTGCAAAATCATCGACCAGCAGCCGGGTCAATTCCATCATCTGAACCAAGTCGCTCTCCTTGACGACACAGACCGGGGAGTGGAGATACCGGCAGGGGGCGGAGACCGCCAGCGTCCGGACGCCGCCGCGGGAGACATGGATCGCCCCCGCGTCGTTCCCGCCCGCGATCATCGTTTTGGTCTGGCAGGGGACCCCCTTCGCCTCCGCCAATGCAAAGGCCCTTTTATAAAGCCCGCGGTCGTACGAGGTGGAGCGGTCCATAAAGGAAACCACTGGGCCGCTTCCCAACTCACAGACCCGCTTTCCGTCCTCCGCCCCGGGCAGGTCGGCGGCGGTGGTCGTTTCCAGCACAATTGCGATCTCCGGGTTGACGGAAAAGCTCGCCGCCCGCGCCCCGCGCAGCCCGATCTCCTCCTGCACCACAAAGGCAAAGACGGCGTCGTACTCCAATTCGCCCCGGATCAGCTCGGTCATGATCGCGCATCCGACCCGGTCGTCCAGCGCCTTCCCGCGGATCAGCCCGCTCCCGAAGGACTGATAGAGTGGCTGGAAGGAAGCGCGGTCACCTAAGGAAACCCGGGAGAGGGCGTCCTCCTTGTCCTTCGCGCCGATGTCGATGTACAGCTTATCCATCGGCACTGCGGTCTCCCGTTCGTCCGCCGACTGCATGTGAACCGCTTTGGTGCCGATCACGCCGACGAGCTTCTCCGGGCCGACCAGCACCGGCCGCCCCAGAACAACCCGGGCGTCGATTCCGCCGACTGCCGAAAAGAGGAGCAGGCCCGCGTCGTTCACTCCGGTGACAATAAAGCCGACCTCGTCCATATGGGCCGAAACCATCAGCCGTTTTGCCGCCCGGTTCTTCCCCTTCTTCTCCGCAATGATGCTGCCGAGGGGGTCGATCCGCCAGTCGCAGAAACCGTCGATCTGCCTGACGATATATTCCCGCACCGCATCCTCGTTCCCGGACACGCCGGTGAGGACGCAGAGCTCTTTGAGGGTTTTAAGCATGGATCCCACCCGCTTTCTTTACGAATTCCGCCAGCAGACGGGCGGTGGCCTCCACATCCGCCGGGTCGATGACCTCGACGGGGGTGTGCATATACCGCAGGGGGATGGAGAGCAGGCCGCACTTCACCCCGCCGCGGGAAACCGTGATGCTGTCCGCGTTGGTGGAGGTCAGCCCTCCCATCACTTCGAGTTGGTACGGGATTTCCCTTTCCTTGGCGAGGGCCGTCAAAGCGTCGCTGATCCCTTTGTCGAGGGCCGGGGAGATTCCGATCATCGTCCCCTCCCCCAGCTTGCCGCATTTGTGCTCCGGCGCGTCCGGCGTGTGGGCAAAGCTCACATCCACCGCGACCGCCAGATCCGGCTGCAAGCTGTAGGAAGCGGTCTTCGCCCCCAGGCAGCCCAGCTCCTCCTGGCAGGTCAGGGAGACCGCCAGCCCGCAGGAAAGCGGCTCCTCCTTCAGCAGCTCCAGCGCGCGGAGCACCGCCGCGACACCCGCCCGGTCGTCCAGCGCCTTGGAGCAGACCCGCCCGTTCAAAAGCCGGTGGAATCCGGCTTTGAGGACAATCCGGTCGCCGGGGCAGACCCGCTTTTTCAGCTCCTCGGTCGTGTATCCGGTGTCGACCCAGAGGTCTTCGACCTTCGGCACCTTTTTCTCCTCCTCCGCACTCAGCAGATGGGGCGGCTTTGAGACGACCACCCCCTCCACCGGCTCGTCGGAAAGGATCACCACCTCCTGCGCGGCCAGCAGGCGGCGGTCGACGCCCCCCACCGCTCCGACCCTTAAAAAGCCGTTTTCTCCCAGATAAGCGGCGACCAGGCCGATTTCATCCAGGTGGGCGTCGAGCAGCACCAGCGGGCTCCCTTTTTTGACCACCGCCGTCACGCTGCCCATCGCGTCGACCGAAAGGTCGTCTGTATATCGTTTCAGCTCCGCGCAGGCGATTTCGGCGGCAGGGCGTTCCTCCCCCGCGACGCCGCAGCTCTGCGCCAGCCGTTCCAGCAATTCAACCGTTTCCACTGTTTTCTCCATTCCATTTCTTCTTTTAAAGTGCGTTTACCAAGCTCTTGTAATGAACGCCCCGGGCCTCAAAATTCGGGTACATGTCAAAGCTCGCGCAGGCGGGCGACAGGGTGACGATATCCCCCTCCTTTGCGGCTTTCCGCGCAGCCTGAACCGCCTCCTCCATCGAGGGAACCTCGATGATTTCGAGGGCGTTCGGGTCGTAGCCCTCGCAGCTCGTGACGGCCGTTTTGATCTTTAAGGCGGTCACCCCCATCAGGATCAGCACCTTCGCCCGTTCGATCAAAACCGGGGCGAGGGGCTCGAAGGGGATCTTCTTGTCGTAGCCGCCCGCCAAAACGATCAATTTCTGGTCGAAGGAGTTGAGCCCCGCGATCGTCCGGGTCGGGCTGGTGGCGATCGAGTCGTTGTAATACCGCACGCCGTCGAGCATCCGGACGAATTCGATCCGGTGCTCCACCCCGCCGAAGGTCTCGGCGACCTTGACGACATTCTCGAGCGAGACCTCCCCCGCCGTCGCGCTGATGGCAGCCAGGTAATTTTCCACGTTGTGGATCCCCGGCAGGCGGATCTGCTCCTTGTTCATCACCCGCACCGCTTCCCCGTTCTTCACCAGGTTCACGTCGCCGTCCTCGTCGAGATAGGCGCCGTTCCGGGGTGTGACCTTCCGGCTGAACCAGCTGAGCGAGCCGCGGACGAGCGGCTCCATCCCCCGCGTGATCTCGTTGTCGGCGTTGAGCACCGTCTTCGAAAAAGCGTTCTGATGGAGGACCAGGTTCTTTTTCGCGCCGATGTATTCCTCCATGTCCTTGTGAACATCGAGATGGTTGGGGGCGACGTTGGTGATGACCGCAACGTCGGGGGAACGCCGCATCGAGATCAGCTGGAAACTGGAAAGCTCGACCACCGCCGCATCGCTTTCGCCGATCTCCTCGATCCGCGGGAGGAGCGCCTTTCCGATATTCCCGCCGAGCCAGACCCGTTTCCCCTCCGCTTTCAGCAGCTCGCTGATCAGGGTGGTGGTCGTCGTCTTCCCGTCCGAACCGGTGACAGCGTAGATTTTACAAGGGCAGAGGTCGAAAAAAACCTCCATCTCAGAGGTGACGATCTTCTGGAGCTCCTTTGCTTTGGCAAGGGCGGGGGAATAGTAGTACATCCCCGGCGTGCGGAAGATGACGTCCCCCTCAAAAATCCCATCGAGGTACCCTTCCCCCAGGCAGAATTTCACCCCAAGCGCCTCCAGTTCCCGATAGGTCTCCCCCATTGCGCAGGCGTCGCGCTTGTCGCAGAGGGTCACGTCGATCCCCTTTTCACAGAACAGACGGATCAGTTCCCGGTGGCTGACCCCCGCGCCGATAAAGACCACCTTTTTTGTTTTCATCTCCGCAAAAAAAGCTTCTATTTTCGTCATTCAAACGCCCCCGATCAAAAGATTCAAAACAATCACACCACTAAAATATCAGGAAGGGCCGCCTTTTCCGGCGCCCCTTCTAACCTTATGAACATTTCAGCCGCAAAAACACAAAGCCGGCTTTCACACAAATTTTACCACAGTTTCCCTCCCGGTTCAAGCCGCGTTTCGGCAGCCCGCCGGCGGCATCCCTGAAAGCTGTTCCGGCGGGCAAGCTCCTTGTCGACCGCCGCCAGCACCTCCCGTTTGCGGAGCGTCCAGAGGGGTGCCGTCACCTTTTCCCGCGGCCCGTCCCCCGTCACCCGCTCCACAACGGTTTCGGGCGGGAACTCCTCCAGCTGGTCGCAGACGAGGGAGGCATACTCCTCCAGCTCCAGCAAGGGAAAAGGGGCCCTTCCATATTCTTCCGCCAGCTTCGTCCCTTTTAGAATATGCAGCATGTGGAGCTTTATCCCCCACGGGGAGAGCGCAGCCACCTGCCGCGCCGTCTCCAGCATCATCTCCCGGTTCTCCCCCGGCAGCCCATTGATCAGATGGACGCAGACGCGGATCCCCCGCTCCGCCAGCGCACGGTACCCCTCTAAGAACTCCCGGTAGCTGTGGCAGCGGTTGATCCGCTCCGCCGTCCTATCGTGAACCGTTTGGAGCCCGAGCTCCACCGTCAAAAAGGTGCGGCGGTTCAGTTCGTCCAGCAGGCCGAGAACCTCCGGCGGCAGCAGATCCGCCCGGGTGGCGATGCAGAGGCCCACGACGTTTTCAAGAGCCAGCGCCTCCTCAAAAAGGGGGCGCAGACGCGAAACAGGCGCATATGTATTGCTATGCGCCTGAAAATATGCCAAATATTGCGCAGCGGGCCATTTAGAGCAGATCCGCTCTTTGCCGTCCCTAAACTGCTCCGCCAGCGTCTGTCCTTTCCCCGCAAATTCCCCTGCACCGTCGCTCCCGCAGTAAATACAGCCGCCTATCCCCTTTGTCCCGTCGATATTCGGGCAGGTGAACCCGGCGTCCAGCGGTATTTTGACCGTCTTTCGCCCAAGCATCCGCTTCATCTCATAGTCAAAGGTGTGGTAGCGCTTATTGTCGGCGGAAAAGGGGAATGGATTCCCGCCTGTCACAGCGTACTCCTCAGGAACTCCGCTGTCCGTGGGTGTTTGGGCGAGCCGAAAAGCTCATCCGGCGTTCCCGCCTCCAGGATGGTTCCGCCGTCCATAAAGATCACCTTGCTCGCCGCCTCACGGGCAAAGGCCATTTCGTGGGTGACGACGATCATCGTCATATGCTCCTCGGCAAGCTGCTTCATCACCCCCAAAACCTCTCCGGTCAGCTCCGGGTCGAGCGCGGAGGTCGGCTCGTCGAAGAGCATGATGTCCGGGTCGAGCATCAGCGCGCGGGCAATCGCCACCCGCTGTTTCTGGCCGCCCGAAAGCTGGGAAGGGTAAGCGTCGATCTTATCGAGCAGCCCCACCTTCCGGAGCATCTCCTCGCACTGCGCCGTCAGTTCCTCCCGGCCTGCTTTTCGGGCGAGGCGCACCGGCATCTCAAGGTTTTTCCGGACGGTGAGATGGGGGAAGAGGTTGAACTGCTGAAAGACCATCCCCATCTTCGAGGTGATCTGCTTAATCTCCTTTTTGGAGGGATATCCCCCGTTTTTGACCAAGGGCATCCCCTCGATCACGATATCGCCGCCGTTCACCTCCTCGAGGTTGATGATACAGCGGAGCATGGTGCTTTTCCCCGAGCCGGACGAGCCGATGACCGCAACGACGTCGCCTTTTTCCACTTCGAAGGAGACGCCTTTGAGCACCTCGAGCGCTCCAAACGATTTTTTCAGTCCGTTGATTTCGATAAACGCCATCTGTCACGCCTCCCGTTCAAAATTGAATTTTTTCTCGATGTATTTGAACAGCAGGGACAGGGCTGTGTTCATCAGCAGATAGATGACCCCGGCCACAAAGAAGGGGACGATGGTGACGTCCCGGTTGACCGCCGTCTTCGCCGCGTGGAGAATCTCCGGGACAGAGACCGCGTAGAGCAAAGAGGTGTCCTTGACCAGCGTGACCGATTCGTTTGAAAGGGCCGGCAGCGCCACCCGGAGCATCTGGGGGATAATCACCCGGACAAAGGTCTGGGCGCGGGAAAGCCCCAGCACCTGCGCCGCCTCATACTGCCCTTTGTCGATGGCGAGGAGGCCGCCGCGGAAAATCTCCGCAAAATAGGCGGCGTAATTGAGGACAAAGCCGATGCAGGCGGCGGTAAACCGGTCAAAGATCAGGTACTCGCCGATCACGGGGATCAGCGGCAGGCCGAAGTAGATAAACATCAGCTGGAGGAGAAGGGGCGTCCCCCGGATGATGTAGATAAAACCCCGGGCGAGCCATGCCGCGGGTTTAAACCGGCACCGCGCCAGCAAGGTCAGGCTGAACCCGAGCGGAAGAGCGAGGACGATAACCACCGCAAAGAGGATGGTGGCGACGAGGACGCCCTCGAGCATCGGCCCTAAAATTTTAAGGATGTACTCCATCCCGAACAAACCTCCTGTCATATCGTGTTTCGTGCGCTTTCAAAATGATGCTTTACCGTGTTGAACCGTTGCGGCGGCAGGCCTCATCCACAAAAAATCTCCTCACAGACGGGGCGAACCACATCCCGGCCCATTTCAGAATCGCAGACAACCGGAACGATCCGGCATCTTTTTGCCCAGCGGG
>JAAWBP010000076.1 GCA_022792755.1 Oscillospiraceae bacterium
AGGAGGGAGTCGATCACCGTCTCCAGCCGCATGTGGATATGGGCCTTATCCCGCTTAAGCCCGAGCCGCTCGCAGCCGGCGTACTGGACGGCGTAAACGTAGGGGTGGGCGGTTCGGTCGAGGGCGTAGTGGCAGAGATATCCTACCAGATAGCCGAAAAGAATTTCCCGTTCCTCCCCGGCTACGGCGCGGTAAAAGCGGAACATCCGGTCGAGCGAGCGGGTGACGTCGGTTCCGTGCAGAAGCTGGCCGAACCGGAGATACGCCTTGGGCCGGGGCCCCAGCGCCGCGAAAAAGAAGGGGTCCGGCCCCTGGCAGCCCATAAAGAATGCGTGCCGAAGCGAAGGATTCCCCGTAAGAATCCCCCCGTATCTTTTGAGAAATTCTTCGCCGAACAGGTGATGGGTTAAAATCGACGGCATAACAGCCTCCCGCCTTTCAAATAAAGGAACGGATGAAACGAGTTTATTTTCAAAAAAGCGGTTGTAACAACCGACAAATATAGTATAATGGAATCAGCGAAAACAGGCAAGCCCAATTCTGCAAAAAGGCGGTGTTAGAAAAGATGGCGAAATTCAAGATGACCCGGCTCGAAAAAAACTGGGTCAAATACGACGTGGGCAACTCCGGGCTCGTCCTTCTTTCCTCCAGCGTGATCCCGATTTATTTTGCAAACCTTGCCGGGAACGACGGGCAGGCGATGATTTACTGGGGTTACGGCGAGTCGATCGCCTCCCTGGTCGCAGCGCTCTTGATGCCCCATTTGGGCTCGATTGCCGACTACAAGGGGAACAAGATCCGTTTCTTCGTCGCCTTTTTCGGGTTGGGCGTTCTGGCCACCCTGGCGCTGGGGCTGTCGGTGTCCTGGCTCGTCTTTTTGGCGGTCTATATCCTCGCCTCGATCGGTTTGAATTCTAGCATTGTGTTTTACGACTCCATGCTGACCGACGTCACCGAGGACGACCGGATGGACCAGGTCTCCTCCTTCGGCTATGCGATGGGGTATATCGGCAGCTGTGCCCCCTTCTTAGTCTGCATCGGGCTGATCCTGTTCGGGGACAAGATCGGGCTGACCGGCTACCTGCCCACCCAGATTTCCTTTGTTATCACGGCGGTCTGGTGGCTGATCTTTACCATCCCCCTCGTACGGGATTACAAACAGCGTTACTATAAGGAAAAGGAGCCTCATCTTTTCCGGAACACCTTCCGGCGCCTGGGTGGGACGATGAGGAAAATTTCACACGACAAGGCGGTCTTGTACTTCATCCTCGCCTACTTTTTCTATATCGACGGCGTGCACACCATCATCAAGATGGCGACCAGCTACGGGACGGCACTGGGGATCGACTCCACCCAGCTGATCCTGGCCCTTTTGGTGACGCAGGTGGTCGCCTTCCCGAGCGCGATCCTCTACGGGCGGCTCGCCGCAAAGTACCGCACCCGTCTGATGCTCGGGATCTCGATCGCGGCCTATTTTGCCATCACGGTCTTCGCCGCCTTTTTCTTGAAGACCGCGCTGGAGTTCTGGATCCTCGCGGTGGCCGTCGGGCTGTTCCAGGGCGGCATCCAGGCGCTTTCCCGCTCCTATTTCGGCCGCCTGATCCCCAAGGAAAACTCCAATGAGTTTTTCGGGTTTTTCGACGTGTTCGGAAAGTACGCCGCGGTCATCGGCACCGCGCTGGTCAGCGGGATCACCCACCTGACCGGCAGGAGCGAGTTCGGCGTGCTTTCGATTGCCCTGCTGTTTATCGTTGGGTTCATCCTGCTGCGGATGGTTCCGAAAAACGCGGCGGACTGATACCGGATACAAAAAGGAGATGCTGAGTTTGAAAACGCTGATTGTCTTTGTCACCAAAAACGGGACGACGGAGGAGTGCGCCCAGCGGCTGAAAGAGCTTTTGGGGAAAGGGGACACCGACCTGCTCAACCTCCGCGTCCAGAAGCTCCCCGACTTTGAACAGTACGACTGCATCGTTTTGGGCAGCTATATCCACTACGGGCGGATCGGCAAACGGCTGCGGCATTTTGCCGCGCTTCATAAGGAGATGCTGCTTGAAAAGAAGCTCGGGATCTACCTCTGCAAAGGCTTCCCGATCGACCGGAAGGATCCGTTTGAGGAGAATTTCCGCAAAAAGATACGCAGACACGCCGTCGTTTCGGACTGCTTCGGCGGGCTGCTCAACCCCGCCAAGCTGAAGGGGAAGGAGAAAAAGCTCGCCAGCATGGTTTTGGATGCCTCCGCAGCGCAGCATCTGGAGGCACCTCATCTTTACGACGAACGGATCGAGCGGTTTGCAAAGGCCCTTTTGGACGGGGCGGATTCCTGAATCAAAAGACGTGCGCTTCTGCCTGAAAGGGATTCAGGAGGAGGCGTTTAGACGAAAATACAAAGAAAGGGCGGTATCAGGAAAAAATCCGTACCGCAGGAGGGATTGTTATGCGCTTATCGAGCCCGGAAGTTTATCTGGAATTTGACGAAAGGGGAAACCTGCTCCGTCTGGAACAACCGAAGACCGGCAGAAATTACCTGGCGGACGGGGGCTGCGAGCTGTTCCGGCTGACCCTGGTCGAAACCTATGAGGGAAAGGTGCTTCCCGGCGAGCTCCGGCTGACACCGGAGACGGCTGAACGGGTGGAGCTATCCCGGGAAGAGGATGCGCTGCTGCTCACCTTTTTCCGGCTGGACGGGCTGGAGATCGACATCGCTGCCGGGGTCTCCCTCCAAGGGGAAAAGGCGGTCTGGACGCTTCGGGTGGAAAACCGCACCGATTTTGCGGTCAGGCAGATCGAGTACCCGTGGTTTCTTTTCCGCACCCCTCTGGGCGACGCCCCGGAGACGGAGCGGATCCTCCTCCCGAAGCAGGACGGCATCCTGCTGGGGAACCCCTTCCTCTACCCCTGGCAAAAGAACCCGGACGGCATACAGGAAGAGCGGTACTGGTACCCCGGCGAGGGGCGGCAGTGGCCCCGCAACCTTTCGGTTCAGATGACCGCCTACTACGACGAGGAAGGCGGGATTCTCCTTTATACGGCCGACCCGGAGGGCCATCCGAAACGGCTGGGGCCGGTTCTGCGGGAGGAGGGCCGGGTCGATTTCGCCCCGGTCCATCTCCGTCCCGAAATCGGTGGGGAGAGCTTCTCA
Source organism: Oscillospiraceae bacterium (assembly GCA_022792755.1). Lineage (GTDB taxonomy): Bacteria > Bacillota > Clostridia > Oscillospirales > Ruminococcaceae > Metaruminococcus_A. The sequence continues at coordinate 3,143 of JAAWBP010000076.1, forward strand.
CTGGAGTATCCGGTCGTCACCCGCTTTTTTACCGGGGACTGGCAGGATGCTGCGCTCGCCTACCGGGAGTGGGCCGAAACCGCCCCCTGGTGCGAAAAGACGGTGGCGGAGCGAAAGGAAATCCCCGGTTGGGTGAAGCAGGGGGCCTTTTTCCTCAGCTTCCGCCTCCGCTATCAAAAGGGCGGGGAACGGTTTTTGGAGGAAGTGCCGGCCTTTGTTCGAAGCTGGCAGGAACGGCTGAACATGCCGGTCGTCGCCATGATGTGCGGCTGGGAAAAGGTGGGGGAATGGGCCGGGCCCGATTATTTCCCGCCCTACGGCGGGGACAGCCGGTTTGCAGAGATGTGCCGGGCGCTGAAAGAGGACGGGAATCGCGCCTTCCCCTTCGGGCTGTCGGGGCTCAAGCTCCTGATCCGGCGCCATCAGCCCAAATCGGGGGAACAGCCCCATCTGGCGATCGACTACGACGCCCGGAAGCGGTTCCGGGAGGAGTGGGTTCACGCCGCGGCTCTCGACCCGAACGGCGTGCCCTACATGGATTCCAACCTGGATGAGTGGGACGGCGTCCACGCCTATGCCTGTCCAGCCTCCGATCAGGCGATGGATCAGCTCTGCGGCGCTTCCTTGAAGATGTTAAACGACTACGGCGTCACCATCCAGCAGGCCGACCAGGTGCTGGGCGGGGGAACCCCCTGCTGCTACAGCACCGAGCACGGACACCCGCAGGGATGGGGCCTGTGGCAGATTCAGGCGCTTCGGAGGATATACGACGAAACCCGCCGGCGGTGCAAAGAGATCGATCCCGATTTCGCCCTCTCGGAAGAGTGGATTTCCGAGCCGTTTATCCAGCATCTCGACCTCTACCACGCCCGCAATTACGACAAACCGCAGGGCGGCCTGGAAGCTGTGCCTCTCTTCTCTTTCCTCTACCATCAGAATCTTCCCTGCTATGCGGGCGACTGGACGCCCTTTCTCCCCTCGAACCAGAGCGGGGTGCATTTCCACGGCTGGAACTTCGTCTGCGGGAACCTGCCCGCCGGTTCGCCGATCGACATGCTGGGGGAGTTCGAGAACCATCCGCTGGAGGACGCTGACCCTAAAATCCTGGAGATGGCGGTTCACGCCTGCGCCGCGTTCCAAAAGCACACCGATTTCCTCGTCGAAGGGAAGATGCTCCCCTCTGCGCCGCTGGACGTCCCCAAAATCCCGATGACCATCAAGGGGCTCGACTTCGGCTGCCCCCGCACGGAAATCGAGCTGCCGTCGGTTCTTCACATCTTCTGGGAGGCGCCGGACGGCAGGCGGGCCTGCGCCCTTGCGAACATCGCAGAGGAGCCGCTCTGCTTCACCCTCCCCCTCGCCGGATACCACAGGGGGGCGGAAACGGTGCAGGGGGAATACAACGGCGGCGAACGGCTGGAGGAATTCCCTGTGGATGCCGAGGGGGCCGTCGCGCTGAAGCTTGCGCCCCGCGATGCGCTGTTCCTTTTGATCTAACATGGTGTGAAATGCCACTCTGACTAAAAAGACAAGCGCCGCGGTGGAAATTCATGTAAAAGGTTAATTTTTTTGATTGTGCTTTCATCCCGCGCTTTGCTATAATTGGAACCGGAATGGTCTGTCCCGCCCTGCCGGGCGGGCTGAAATAAAGGAGGAATTACAACATGAAACCAAAGTATTTGGATGAATCCCTTTCCGTCAAGGAACGCGCAAAAGACCTGGTCTCCCAGATGACGCTGGAGGAAAAGGCCTCCCAGCTCCGCTATGACGCGCCGGCGATCGAGCGGCTCGGCGTCCCGGCCTACAACTGGTGGAACGAGGCACTGCACGGCGTCGCCCGCGCCGGAACCGCCACCGTCTTCCCGCAGGCGATCGGGATGGCAGCCATGTTCGACGAAGAGGGGCTCAAAGAGGTTGCGGAGGTCATTTCGACCGAAGGCCGTGCGAAGTACAACATGCAGAGCAAAAAGGGAGACCGCGATATCTACAAGGGCCTCACCTTTTGGAGCCCGAACGTCAATATCTTCCGCGACCCCCGCTGGGGCCGCGGCCATGAAACCTACGGCGAAGACCCTTACCTCACCAGCCGGCTGGGAGTTAAATTCGTCGAGGGCTTGCAGGGGGACGGCAAGGTGATGAAGTCCGCCGCCTGTGCAAAGCATTTCGCGGTCCATTCCGGCCCGGAGGGGCTCCGCCACGAGTTCGACGCGGTCTCTTCGGACAAAGACCTTTGGGAGACTTACCTCCCCGCTTTTGAAGCGCTGGTCAAAGAAGCGAAGGTCGAAAGTGTCATGGGCGCTTACAACCGCACCAACGGGGAGCCCTGCTGCGGCAGCAAGCTCCTTCTCCACGATATCCTCCGCGAAAAGTGGGGATTCGACGGCCATGTCGTCTCCGACTGCTGGGCGATCCGCGACTTCCACACCAACCACAAGGTGACCGCGACTGCGCCGGAATCCGCCGCCCTGGCGATGAAATGGGGCTGCGACGTCAACTGCGGCAACACCTACCTGCACATGCTCCAGGCCTACGAAGAGGGCCTCGTCACCGAGGAGCAGATCACGACCGCCTGCGAGCGGCTCTTCGTCACCCGGATGCGGCTCGGCATGTTCGATGAATCCACGGAATTCGACAGCATCCCCTATGAAGCGAACGACAGCAAAGAGCATGCGGCCGTCAACCTGAAAACCGCGGAAAAATCGATGGTATTGCTTAAAAACAACGGCGTCCTGCCGCTCGATAGGAGCAAGCTTAAGAGCATCGCGGTGATCGGCCCGAACGCCGACAGCCAGGAGATCCTCAAGGGGAATTACTCCGGCACCGCCTCGCGCTATGTCACCCTGTTGGAAGGGATCCGGGACGCGGTCGGCGACGACACCCGCGTCTATTATTCCGAGGGCTGCCACCTCTTCAAAAACCGGGTCGAGGATCTGGGCCAGCCGAATGACCGGATTGCCGAAGCGGTCGCGGTTGCAGAACTCTCCGACGCCGTCATCCTCTGCCTTGGGCTCGATGCGACGATCGAGGGCGAGCAGGGCGACGCCGGAAACGCCTACGCCGCCGGCGACAAGATTACCCTCGACCTTTCCCCGGAGCAGGAAAAGTTGCTCGAAGAGGTCACAGCGGTGGGCAAGCCGACCGTCCTCCTTCTCAGCACTGGCTCCGCAATGTCGGTCAATTACGCCGACGAGCACTGTGATGCGATCCTTCAGACCTGGTATCCGGGCGCGCTGGGCGGCGTCGCTGCGGCGAATATCCTGTTTGGGGAGGTTTCCCCGTCCGGCCGGCTTCCGGTCACCTTCTACCGCAGTGTGGAGGAGCTTCCGGAGTTCACCGATTACAGCATGAAGAACCGCACCTACCGGTATATGGAAAAGGAAGCGCTTTATCCCTTTGGTTACGGCCTTTCCTACAGCAAGGCAGTTTATTCCGGCCTGAAAGCCCCCGCCTCCGTCGGCAAGGGCGATGACTTCACCGTCACCGTCACTGTCGCCAACACCGGAGCCTATGATATGGACGAGGTCGTCCAGGTCTATATCAAAGACCTCGAGTCCAAATACGCTGTCTGCAACCACAGCCTCTGCGCCTTCAAACGCATTTCGCTGAAAGCGGGCGAGAGCAAGACGGTTGTTCTCCCCGTGAAAAACATGGCGCTGACCGTGGTCGACGACAGTGGGGAGCGCTATGTCGACAGCGCGAAGTTCACCCTTTCTGTCGGCGGAAACCAGCCGGATGCCAGAAGCGTTGCGCTGACCGGTTCGGCGCCTCTGTCTGCTGAACTCACGGTAAAATAAGCTGCAAAGAGAAACGCCGCTCGCCAGCGAATGGCGGACGGCGTTTTCCGCGCGGCGGCTGTTGATGGAAATGTTTGGGATCCCGGCCACCGTGCGGCTGCTTCTATCGCATCATAGCGATGGAACGCGCCCTCTCAATCAACAATGAAACGGTAAGAAGGAATCGACAATGTATCAAGGGTATGGGCATACAGCAATCTGGGTGAAGGATATGGAGAAATCACTCCATTTTTATCTGGATATTTTGGGATGTAAGCGGGCGTTTTCGATGCCGCTCGACGGGCCGGGCACCGGCACGGAGTATCTCGCGGTTGCAAACGGCGCGTTTATTGAGCTTTTCTACGGCGGAACCCCGCACGAATTTGAAAAGCCGGCCGAAGGGGAGCACTTCTGCGGTTTCTCCCACTTCTGCATCGTGGTGGACGACATGTTTAAGTTCGTCGAAGAGGTCGAAGGGCGCGGGGGCGTCTTCCGCGTCAAGCCAAAGCGCGGCAGGGACGGGAATTGGCAGGCGTGGATGACCGATCCGGACGGGATCGAGATCGAATTCGTCCAGCTCGACCCCGGCTGCAGGCAGCGTCAGGTCTATTTTGAATGAGGAAGAGGGGGGAACTGCTTTGATCAAGGGAATTGGCCACGTCGCGTTTAAGGTGACGGAGATGGAGCGCTCGCTTCATTTTTACTGTGATATCCTAGGCGGGAAAAAGGCGTTTTCGATGGATCGGGACGGGAAACCGTGGATTCAGTATGTTGCACTGGCGGACGGCGTTTTTATCGAACTTTTCTATGACGGGACGCCCCGGACGGAGAACAACGACGACGAGCACCTGACCGGGTTCCTCCACACCTGCATCGAGGTGGACGACATCAACGCCATCGCCGAACAGGTCAAGAAAAACGGCGGGACGATGTTCGTCGAGCCGATGAAGGGCTGCGACAACAACTACCAGGCCTGGGTGATCGACCCGGACGGGAACCGGATCGAATTCATGCAGCTCGAACCGGACTCTCCGCAGAGCACCTACCGGTTTTAGGAAGATAGAAAAAAGGTTCAGCGAAATCGTCCCGATTGATCCGCTGAACCTTTTTCCTGTTGTATTGCTTTTTGTTTTCCGTTTTCCGTGTGACGGGGTTTCCTTCCCAGAGCACCCTCTTTTTGGCATTCCATTCCTTTTTCTGTTTTTTACCCATCTTTTCGTAGGGGATATAACGTTCCATATACTTCTCCTTTCATTGCCGAAGTCAATTTATCATATGCGAAAGCCGCAAAAAAGTCAACCCCCGAATTTTTCCAGGGGCTGTTTCAATGGGTTCCGGGCAGTCCGGGGCGTTCGAGCGGGTTGAAGGTGTTGCGCTGTACGACGACGGGGAAGTACTTCGGAAACAAGCTGACCACCCGCTCTTCCCCGCTGCCCGCCAGCGTGAACGTCACATCGTAATAATCGAACACCTCGTTGTAGCGGACGCTCTGTAAAAGGGGAAAGCCCTGATCTAGATGCTGCATGACCGCTATGGCATAGGCGGAGCATACGGCGGCCGGCTTCTCGTGCAGGCCGCAGAAAAAGACGATGAGTAGGATCGCCGCGGCAATCGCGAAGGAAAGGAGCTTCTTCCCGGTTCTCTTTTTCATGGAAATTCCTCCCCATCAAAAGCGGTAGAGGTTGGCAGGACGGCAAAACGCGAAAACTCACGCCTTTGCCCTGATCAGGCTTGGCCGGGACTCAGGGAATCATACTGCACGAGGACAGGGAAGGGAGAAGTGCCGACCATGATCCGCACCTCTTCCCCTTTTGGGGAGCGGAAGCTGACGACAAAGCTGTCGGAATACGGCTCATAGCAGATCGATTGATAGAGCATGATCCCCTGATCCAGATGATGGGTCAAAAGATAGACGGACGCAATATGGATCGCCAGCGGCTTTTGCAGCAACCCGGTAACGGAAAGGAGAACCGCCAGCACAACAGTGACGGCGACGGAGAGCAGGAAAACCTGCATATCTGTTTTCGATCGGAGTTTCATCGCCTTTCCTCCAGCGAAAGAACACGCCGCCGCACCCGGGGGCGGATCACCTTGAAGAAGCCGATCACCCAAAGCAGCGCCGGCAGTGCGAATCCCAGCGCCAGCGGGATGATATAGAGCGGCGTGCAATAATTTGTCGTCTTATAATAAGGGTGTTCCGCTTTTTGGTCTGTCAAAGTGACCGTCCATTCCTTTTGCGCGATTTTCTCGATTGCTGTAAACGGCACGCCAACCTTACAGAAAACACCGTCGCCAAAATAGAGAAGGGTATTGTTCGGAAGATAGGCTGATTCAAGACAAACCCCCTGCTCCAGCCGGATTACCAGAGAGGGCAGGCGGAAGGTCTCTCCGCTTGCCGGGTCGGTAAAATCCGCATTGCAGCAATAATCGCCTGCCGGCATTTTTTCGACGTCCCCATCTGCGAGCAGATAAAAGGTGAGCGGGTTCATCCATGTAAAAAGGGCAGCCAGTATGACAGGGGGAAGCAGGGACAGAACGAACACCGCTGCAGAGGACTTCATATTCAGCCAGCGCCCCTTTCGCACATTAAAAACGGTAAAAATCGACGGCAGCTGCGGTTGCCCGTCTGCTTTGCCGGAATGATCTGATTTTTATCTATTATACCCTCGATTGTCAAGAGCAGACGCGGTTTTGCAGGGCGGGAAGCGCCCCTGGCTGTGTTATCCTCCTTGCTTTACGGAAGTAAAGCCGCGTCGTCTGCCTTGTCAGGAACACTTCCCGTCTCTGAAAAACTTCTTCGAACCCCAGCGCTTCAGAAAGGACGAGATGGCAAGGCCGCAGGGCGAAGGCATGCTGGCGCATTCCGAGCCCGAGAACGCAGCCAGCACGTTCCTTTTGAAGTTCTGGGGCGTGTTTGCCCTTGTCAATCGAGGGTAAACCAATCACAAACAAAATTCAATACAATATATCGATGTTTTTTAAAGGCAGATCATCATGAAACGCGGTTTGAGCGAAATCCCTTTCTACTTTCCTCCCGCCTCAACCAGCCCGGCCCGCCTCCAGATCGGCGTACGGATCATAATGAGGTGGAGGATCAGCCCGATCACCGACGCGATCGGCGCGGCGAGGCCGATCCCATAAAGTGTGTCGGGCATCCAGACACTGAAGAGGAAGGCGAGCGGCACCCGGATGATCAGGGTGGTAACGATCCCGTTGATCATGGTGTAGCGGGTGCAGCCGCAGCCGTTAAAGAAGCCGTTGAAACAGAAGACAAAGGCCACCAGGAGGAAATCGACGCTGAAGGTGCGCAAATACTGTGCGCCCGCCGCCGTGACCTCCGGGTCGAACTGGAACAGGTTCATGATGCTTTCCGGGGCGAGCTGAGCCCAGGCGAAAAAGACGACGGAGCAGATCACCGAAAGGAGGATGCTCCGGTGCAGCGTCTTTTGGGCCCGTTCCGGCTGGCCCGCGCCGATATTCTGGGCAGCTAGGGCAGAGATCGCGCCGGAGAAAGCCATCGGCGGCAGCATGGCGAATGCGTCGAACCGGCCGCAGATCCCCACCGCGGCGGAGGCCGTCACCCCCATTGTGTTGACGATCGCCGCGATGAACATAAATGAGATGTGGACGGTGGTGTCCTGGAGCGACACCGGAATCCCCACCTTGACCAGCCGGAGCGCTTTGCTTTTGTGGAGATGGAAGCTCCGGAGCTTAAAATCGAAGAGAAAGTCGCGCCGCTTTAAGTAAATCACGGCGATAATCAAGCTCAGCCCCTGGGAGATGATGGTCGCAAGCGCCGCCCCGCCCGACCCCATCTTTAGGACGCCGACCGCGATGAGGTCGAGGACGATATTGCAGGCACAGGCGACCGCCACGAAGGTGAGCGGGTGTTTGGAATCCCCCAGCCCGCGGAGGATGGCGCTGACCGCGTTGTAGCCGACGACGAAGATCGTCCCCGCGCTCGCGACCAGAACGTAGTCCAGTGCGTAGCCGAAAGCGGCGTCCGGGGTCTGCATCAGCCACAGAAGGGGGGAGGCCGCGAACAGCATGACCGCGGTCATGACAAGGGAGATCACGCCGAACAGGGTCAGCATGGTGCTGATGGTGTCCTCTGCATCCTTAATTTGATCTGCTCCGACATGCTGTGCGATCAGGATGGTTCCGCCCATCGTCAGGCCCGAAACCAAGCTGAGGATGATCTGGGTGATCTGAGTTCCGGTCGAGACGGCCGAAACTGCGGCGGAATTACAAAACCAGCCGATGATCAGCAGGTCGGCCGCGCCGTAGAGCGCCTGCAAGAAATTCGCCGCCAGATAAGGCAGGGCGAAACGGATCAGGGTCGAGGTGATCCCCCCTTCCGTCAGGCGGTTGACATGACTGTTTCCCATTTGCGGTTCTCTCCTTTGGCCAAAGTTCAAAAAACCGGATAAAAAAGCCGCTTGGCACGGCCCTCTTATCCGGTAAAAAATTACCCTCCGAGTATAGTTCTATGGTAGCATATCAAAGAAGCGAATGTCAAGAAGGTTCTGCGCAGGCTTTTAAAGGAAGGCCCCTAAAATGTTATCCCCGCTTTTCCTCAAAGAACGCCTTGACCGACCGGCTTTTGAGCAGAATCAAGACAACTGCTAAGTTGATTGCCAAGCCTGTCAAAGATGATAAAAATAAGGCCGCATCAAATTCCGGGCGGAGAAGCGAGAAAAAGGACTGGAGAACCGACAGCGCGGAAGAGGCGATATAGCACCAGTACACCCATTTGACTCCACACATCAGCGCAGCCGCAAAAACCGACGTCAGAACGAACATGACGATCCCATAAGCGGAATTTGACAATAGAATGTTTAGAATCAAATTGAAGAAGGCCAGAGCGACGCTGGAAATCCCAATGGTGTATACCACCCTTTTTCCATTCCGGCGCCGGTGCTCTTCCCTCTTCTGATAGGCACGGATTTCTTCCCGCTTCTCCGCATCGGTTTCCGGATCGAACCTGCCGAAATTTAAAGCGAGGTCTGTCTGGGGCAGCGGCAGTGACCTTGTTCTGTTTTCCAAAGCCACCGCAAGGGATTCGGCGCCTTTGAGGTCAGCGGCGCCCAGGCTGGAAAGCGCTTCCATGTTCCGAAGTTCTTCTTCCCCTCGAAGGTGCAGCCGGGCGATGCAGTCCTGCACTAGTTTGGGGATCTCCTCCGGGCACCTCTTCATCCGCTTGATCTCTGCGATTGTAAAACCGCTTTTGCGCAGTATCGCAGCAGCCCTAAGCGCGTTGAGGTCTTCTTCGCTGTAATTGTGGGAAATCCTCCCGTTTTGAGCAGAGCGGCCGGGAGTGAACAGCCCCTGTTCCTCATAATACCGGATGGTTCGTTCGGTCAGTCCGGTGCGTCTGCAAACCTCTTTTATTTTCATTGCAGCACCTCCTCGTTTCCTCTGGTTTTGGTTGTCATAAAATCGAGTCTTATAGCCGTTACGCGGATATTGTATCATCTGACGTTACGTCGGAGTCAAGAAAAAAATAAGAATAAAATATTTTTTCGGGAATGTGAGATACTAGACTTGACAAAACGAAAATCTTGTCTTATAATTAACTGGCATTATTAATGGCGGTATAGCTCAGTTGGCTAGAGCATTCGGTTCATACCCGAAGTGTCACCGGTTCGAATCCAGTTACCGCTACCAACCACACAATGTATTTCTTTTGCGGCCATTCATGAGGGCTGCCGAGCAATACCCACTCTGTGTGGACCACGGCCCGTTGGTCAAGCGGTTAAGACACGGCCCTTTCACGGCTGTAACACGAGTTCGATTCTCGTACGGGTCACCATGAAAAAACCTCTTGTGAAAGTTCACGCGCAGAGCTTTTGCAGGGGGTTGTTTTATTTCCGCAGATTCACATTCCCCGCCGGCCTGTTTTGGGAGAGGTTTTCTCTGCCCATGAGCTTTTTCCTTGAGCATAAAACCGGAGAACATTGTGAAACTGCTCCAATGAAACGGAGGGATCATTATGGAGTACTGTCAGTCGGTCTGGCCTGAGTCGGCGGATTACCGGGTGACCGTCACCCCGGAAAACGGGGCTTCCAAGAGCCTCAAAACCTTTGCGGCACACCAGCATCAGCCGGGAACCTTTAACTATGACACCGAGCTCGAAACCTTCGCCCGCTGGGATCACGACGGCCCGGCCCATGTTTGCATCGAGGTTTTAAACCCGGAAATCAGGATGCAGAACGTCTGCGTCCGCCCCCGCAAAGCCGGGGTTTTCCCCTCGGTCGATCCGGCGGGGCGGCGGATCGAATTTGACATCGACACCGCAAAGGAGATGCACAGGGTCCTCTCAGTTGAGGCAGACGGAATCGCCCGCCCCTGCTTTTTGTTCACCGAGCCGGTGCAGAACGACCTGCCGGATCCAGCGGACAGTAGGGTTTGCCGGGTGCCTGCTTCCCGGGACGACGGGGACGTCATTACGCAGGAGCGGTTCGACTCCCTTTATCAGGGCTGCGATACCCTTTATTTTGCACCCGGCGTCTACAATATGGAATACCTGGTCGCTCAGGGCGATGACAAATCCTGGTATTTTGAGGAGGGCGCGATGATCCGCCTGCGCCGCCCGGGCGAGATGAGCGAGCACGACCACTCTAAAATCCGCAACGGCATCACGCTGACGGGGAAGAACATCCGAATCTATGGGAGAGGGATCCTGGACGGGAAGGCGGATACCGACACGCTGCCCCATCCGCTGACCTGCAACGGGAATGTCCTCTGTGTCCAGGACGCCGAAAATGTGACGGTGGAGGGGTTGGTCTTCACCCACAGCATGGGGTTCTGCCTCGTCGCCCTGCAGAGCACCGGCATCCTCTTTGATTTGATCCGGACAGCCGGCTCGCAGGACACGACCTCCAACGACGGCATCCTGATTGACGGGAGCAAGAACGCGGTGGTACGCCGCTGTTTTGTCAACAATCACGACGACTCGCTCGAGGTCAAAACCCATCACTACACCAAAACTTCCACCGAAAATGTCCTGTTCGAAGACTGCGTCGTCTGGAACCGGGGCGGGATGTGTTTGGCGGCTGCCTGGGAAAACTGGTGGGATATCAAAAACGTCACCTGGCGGCGCATTTCAGTTATCCATCATGAGAATTACGGGAACGGCGCTCTTTGCGTCTACACCGGGAACCGCGGTTTAGTGGACAATCTGCTGTTTGAGGACATCGACGTAGAAGAAACCCCGTTCGGCGGGATCGCCGTCACGGTGGAGCAGCATCCTTGGAGTTACTGGGGCCGGCCCGACATTGCGGAGATTTTGGGGGAAGAACTCTCGGCCGATCCCAACGAAAACTGGTCGGATATCGGCAACATCCACTTTAAAAATATCGAAATCGGGCATACGCAGGGCTTTGACAGCGAATTTTACCCAAAGCCGAAGCCCCCGGGAAATGGAAACGGCCACGGAGGGCGGGGGTATAAGCTGCACATCCCCGTGCCGGAGTTTTCTTCCAACCAGGCTTCCGTCGTGCGCTCCCACCTGGTTGGGACGATCACCTTCGAAAATGTCTACATCCACACCTACCGGGATGCGCAGACCTTTTCCCGTTTTGGGCGGGGGGAAGACCACTACGCCGGCCGCCCGATCCCCGGGCATTATCTGACCGACCTGACCACCGACAACTGGATCCTTTGGGAGGGGGTCAATCCCCAGCTTTGGGAGCTGATCCCCGGCATGTCGCCCGAGAAGGTTTACACCCCAAAACCGGACGAGGCGGAGCACAAGGCCCGGCTGGAATACTGGGAAAGCCACGTCCGTTTCTTGGTCTCCAAACCGTGAAAGCAGCAGTGAAAATCGTCGGACAATCATACGCAAAAAGGCCCGCCGTCAAGGGGATTTCTCTGACGGCGGGCCTTTTTGCGGCGGAGTGCCTCCGCGGTCAATTCGCGATACCTAAGCGGGGCAGACTTCTAAGTTCATATCCCACGAGGCACGCAGGGTGACACCGGCCGGACAAACGCGGCGGAGTGCCTCCGCGCCTGTGCCCAGGCAGGGCAATCGCGATTCACAGGAAGGATAGGACTTACAAGTTCGTAGCCCGCGCGGCACGCAGGGGTACCCTGCCCAGAAAAGCTCAAATTTATTTTTCGAAAGGGCTTGCTTGTGACGCTGCGTCATGAGCTATAATATTGGCAGGAGGCGATCGATATGGGGAAATACAGGGCGATCCCGGAAGGCTATATGACGGTCGGAGAGGTCGCTAAAAAAATGGGGACGACCGTCCGCACCCTGCAATACTACGACAGGGAAAAGCTGCTCTGCCCCTCGGCGGAAAGCGAAGGGGGGCGCAGGCTTTACAGCAATCAGGACTTGATCAAACTCCACCAGATCCTCTCTCTAAAGTCCCTTGGATTTTCGCTGGACGACATCCGGGAGCGGCTGATGCCCCTCGACCGGCCCGCCGACGTTGCGGCGATTTTGGAAAAGCAGGCCGCCGATGTGCGGGAAAAGATCGGGGTTTTGTCGGAATCCCTGAAAGAGATCGAGAAGCTGCGGGAGGAAGTGCTGCAGATGCAGCAGGTCGATTTCAAAAAATACGCCGATATCATCGTCAATCTTCAGATGAAAAACGAGTTTTACTACCTCATCAAGCACTTTGACGACGAACTGCTCGAGCATGTCCGGGATCGTTTCAGCAAAGAGGGCGCCTTTGCCTTTATGGACCGGTTCGGCCGTTTGAGCGATGAGATCCTACAGCTTCAAAAGGATGGGATTTCCCCCGGCAGCGAAAAGGGCCAGGCGCTCGCAAAGGAGTTTTGGGAAATGGTGATGGAATTTGCAGACGGCGACCTGCGCATCCTGCCCAAGCTCGTAAAGTGGGGAGAAACACTGGGAAATGGAAATGAGTGGGAGAAAAAGCAGACGCTTGTAAATGCCTGGATCGGGCCGGCGTTGGAGATTTACTTTTCGGAGCTGGGCGCAGATCCATTTAAGGGGGATTCTGAATGAATCATGCGATACAGGTTCGCAGACTACAAAAAAGCTACGGCAGTCGCACTGTCCTCAAGGG
>JAAWBP010000077.1 GCA_022792755.1 Oscillospiraceae bacterium
GACCAAGGGGAGCAACAAGGTTCTCTCAGGCGCCGGAAGCTTCGCTTCCGTTTGCACCGGGAGGTTCTTATTACGAGCGTCAGCGAGCAACAAGGTTCTGGGGCACCCGTTCGAAATCTCTGATTTCGCTAACGGGTGAGGTTCTTATTATACCATATTCTCTCCCATTTCGCCAGCCTTTCTCTCCTTAAATCGGGCAAAAAGTGGCAATACAGCTTGAAATCGCCGCGCTCAAAGGATATAATAGTAAAATAGCTGTAAAATGAAACGAATGTCTGTGCAATTTTGCTAAAAAGTGGGATGCGGCTTCGGTCACGGTTTCCGCGGCGTGAACAGGCATCGGTCGAACCAGTGCATGGAGGAAAAATGAAACGATTTTTTCAGGGAGCGGCCGACTTTATCAGGCGGACCGACCGGTGGCTCGTCTCCCTTTGTATGATATGTGCGGCGATCAGTATGACCCTTTTGTATTCGATTTACCGCAACGGGTTTATCAAATCGTCCAGAGGCGTGCTGATCCAGATGGTCGCCGCCCTGCTGGGGATTGCAATCGCCCTTTTGATTTCGGCGATCGATTATGAGGTGATCGCAAAATTTTGGAAGTACCACATGGCTTTCGCCGTTTTGCTGGTAGTCCTCACCTTCTTCTTTGGCATCCAACGGGAAGGGGCGGACGATAAGGCTTGGCTCAGCCTGGGGTTTACGACCATCCAGCCCTCCGAATTTTTAAAAATTTCCTTTATTGTGACCTTTGCATACCATCTTTCCAAGGTTCGGGAGACGTTGAACAGCCCCAAAAATATCGGGCTGCTCCTCCTTCACGCAGGAGGGGTCGCGGGTTTGATCGTCGTCCAGGGGGATTACGGAACGGCCTTGGTCTTCCTGTTTATCGCGGTGACAATGCTGATTGTCGCGGGCTTAAGCTGGAAGTATCTGCTGGGCGGGGTGGTTGCCCTGCCCGCCGCTGCTCTTCTGGTTTGGAATTTCCTTTTAGACGACCTCCACCGCAACCGGATTTTGATTTCGCTGAATCCAGACTTGGATCCGGCCGGGATCGGCTACCAGCAGGTGAGAGGGCGGATGGCTCTCGGTTCCGGGAGGCTTTTCGGGCGCGGCCTTTTTTCGGACAACCTGACCAATGTGCCCGAGATGCAGAACGATTTCATCTTTTCCTATATCGGGCAGACGCTGGGGCTGGTGGGCTGCCTGGTGGTGGTCGGGCTTTTGGCGGTGATCTGTATCCGCATCCTTTATGTCTCCCGCCTTTCACAGGATGCACTGGGAAGCTACATCTGTATCGGCGTCTTTGCCTTCATCTTCTTTCAGTCCGTGATCAATATTGCAATGGTGCTCTGCGCGGCGCCGGTCATCGGGGTGACACTGCCGTTTTTCAGCTCCGGCGGTTCTTCAATGCTCACGATGTTTATGACGGTCGGGCTGGTTTTGAGTGTCTACAGTAAAAATTGCCGGACGGCTATTTTTGATTGAGGAGGGAACCGCATGAGAGTCATTACCGGAGCAGCGCGGGGGCGGAAGCTCAAGACGTTAGAGGGCAGTGACGTCCGCCCGACGACCGACCGGGTCAAGGAGGCTGTGTTCAGCGTCATCCAGTTCGAGGTACAGGGCGCAAAGGTACTCGACCTATTCGCGGGTTCCGGCCAGATGGGAATCGAGGCGCTCAGCCGCGGGGCGGGGCTTGCGGTCTTTGTCGACCAGAGCAAGCGCTCTTTAGAGGTGGTGCGCGACAATCTCAAATCCACCGGCCTTGCCTCCGGTTCCCGTGTGGTCGCCATGGACTATGAAAGCTTTCTCTCCGGCTGCAAAGACCGGTTCGACATCGCGTTTCTTGACCCGCCCTATCACGATGGGATCCTGCAAACGGCTCTTCCGCTGGTGGCGGCTCATATGGAGCCGGAGGGTGTGATCCTCTGCGAACATCAAAAGGGGGAGGAACTCCCCGAGAGAGCGGTTGATTTTGCCCTGCACAGGCAGTATAATTATGGAAAGATTACGGTGTCCGCTTATCGGGCGGCGCCGGCGGAAAGGCGGGAAGAGGTATGAGGATTGCCGTCTGCCCCGGCAGTTTCGACCCGGTTACCAAAGGGCATCTCGACATTATCACGCGTGCGGCCAAGCTGTTTGACCGCGTCATCGTTTTGGTAAGCATCAACCGGGCCAAGCAAACGAGCTTTGACGTAAAAGAGCGGCTGGAGCTGCTCCAGGCTGCGACAGAGGGGATCGAAAACGTGGTTGTCGATGCAAACGACGGCCTCTTAGCAGATTATGTCGCGCAAAGCGGTGCCTGCGCGATCGTAAAGGGCCTGCGGGCGATCTCCGACTTCGACTATGAATTCCAGATGGCGCTGATGAATAAAAAGATGGTGGAGCAGGCAGAGACGGTGTTCCTGACGACCAATGCGGAGCACCTTTACCTCAGCTCCAGCCTGGTAAAGCAGATCGCCTATTTCGGCGGCGATATTTCCGACTTTGTTCCGGCCTGCATTTTGGAGCCGGTCAAAAAGCGTTTGTACAGAAAAGGGGAATGAAAATGAATATCAGCGAAATTCTCGACACCATTGACGATATGCTGGACAAATCCTGGGGGCTTCCTCTTTCAGGGGGGAAATGCGTGGTGGACGTGGAGCGGCTCCACGATTTGATTGGGGACGTGCGGCTGAATATGCCGGTCGAGATCAAGCAGGCCAAGATGATCGTCGCCGACCGGAAACAGATCGTCGAGGATGCAAAACGCGAGGCGGAGATGATTATCCGCAAGGCGGAGGAGCGCGCAAGGGCGATTATCGACCACGATGAGCTGATCAAACAGGCACAGGTTCGTGCGAACGAGATTAACACCCAGGCGCAGGTTCAGTCGCGGGAGCTCAAACGGGCGACCAACGAATTTGTCGACAAAAGCCTTCAGGAGATCGAGGCGCTTTTGACAAAGAACGTGCAGGAGATCAAGTCGGCCCGGATCGCCGTCCGGAAGCCGAAGAAGCAATAGGCCTTTTGAAAAAAATTGCCGGCGGGATCGGCCGCTGTGCTGTTTTGGAAAAGCCCCGGAGAAAGTTCCGGGGCTTTTTTGCCGCGGAAATCTCCCACAGATAAGAGCGCGGCTTAAGATGATGAAACCAGACGTTTGTTTTTGAAAATGGAGAAAACAGGCGGTAACTCCCGGAATATCGATAATTATCAGGTGTAAGTTTACAGTTATTTCATCATTTTACACCATCGATCGGGTAAAATATTTATTACCGTAGACAAAGAAAAGGGGTCGTTTTTTGTTTGGATATGTCCGGCCGTTCAAGCCTGAACTGAAGATCAACGAATTCGACACCTACAAAGGAATCTATTGCGGCCTCTGCAAACAGCTCGGGAAGGAATATGGGCAGCTTTCCCGGATGACGCTGAGCTATGACTTTGCTTTTTTAGCCCTGCTCTCCCTTGCGGTTCATGAAACCGGAGGGCGTTTCGAGCGGCAGGCGTGTGCCGCGCATCCGCTGAAGAAGAAGCCTTGCCTGTGCAGCTGTGAAGACCTTTCCTTTGTTGCCGCCTGTGCGGTGGCGATGCTTTATTATAAGCGGAGAGATGACATCGCCGACACCGGCTTTTGGAAAAGCCTCGGCTACAGAACTGTCAGTTTTCCTGTTTCGCGGGCTTATCGGAAGGCGGTCGGCCGGTATCCCGTCCTGCGGGAGATCATGGAAAAGACGCTTGCCAGGCAGCAGGAAACGGAAAAAATCCTCAACTGCACGCTGGATATGGCGGCGGAGGCGTCCTCCAGGGCGCTGGCGTTGATTTTTGAACAGTTGGCGTTGGATGAGAAACAGAGGATGGTTTTACATCGGTTTGGATTTCTCTTGGGCCGGTGGGTCTATTTGATCGATGCGTTCGACGACTTGGAGAAGGACCGGGAAAGCGGTAGCTTCAACCCGCTCCTGTCCTGGGAAAAAGCGGCTGTAGCCGGTGCAGGACGTCCGGAGGAGGCTGTGCGGCTTCATGCAGAGGGCTTAATCAATGTGACCCATGGGGAAATGACGCTGGCTTTTGAACTGATTGAAATTAATCGATATAAATCAATTTTGGACAATATCCTTTACCTTGGTCTTCCAACGGTAAAAAAGCAGGTGTTGTCCGGTGGGAGGAACAAACGGAATGACAGATCCCTATAAGGTGTTGGGCGTTTCCCGTAGCGCCTCGACCGAGGAGATCAAGAATGCGTATAAACAGCTGGCAAAAAAGTACCATCCTGATAATTATGTCGCCAGTCCGCTTGAGGAAGTCGCAAATGAAAAGATGGCCGAGATCAACGAGGCCTACGACCAGGTGATGAGCGAACGGCGCGAGGCTGGCTCCAGATCGGACAGTGGTTCCGGCGGGCAGCAGTACTCTGGCGCCGCGGGGTCATCTTATCCGGATATCCGCCGCCTGATCATGCAGAACCGTTTTGAAGAGGCGGAGATGCTTCTCGACGGCGTTCCCATCGCAAAGCGGGATGCGGAGTGGCATTTCCTGAAGGGGAGTGTTTTTTATTCCCGCGGATGGCTCGACGACGCGATGGCGCATTTTTCCTCCGCCTGCCAGATGAATCCGAACAACCCCGAATACCGCGCCGCATACCAGCGCATGATGTGGCAGAGGCAGGGGAATATGGGCGGGAGTGCAAACGGGCAGTACCGGATGCCCCGCCAAAACGTCGGCGGCCTCAGTGCCTGTGACTGCTGCTCCGGTTTGATCTGTACCGATTGCTGCTGCGAGTGCATGGGCGGCGACTGTATTCCGTGCTGCTGAGGCAAGGGGGGTGCTTTTTTGAGTAAAACCTTTCGAGTCGTTTTCAGCGGGATGATCGCCGCGCTGTGCATCGTCTTATTGCTCTGCACCGGCTTTTTCCCGTTTGCAACCGTTGCCCTGCCCGCCGTGGCCGGGGTGCTGATGGTTCCAATCGTCGTGGAGCTTGGCGTGAAATGGGCGTGCCTCGTCTATGCGGCGACGGCGGCGGTTTCCTTTTTTATTACGCCGGAGCCGTCGGCGATGCTACTGTACATCTTCTTTTTTGGGTATTATCCGGTCGTCAAGGCGCTGATCGAGCGGCTCCATAAAAGCATGCTGGAATGGGCGATGAAGTTCCTGTTGGTAAATGCGGCGATGGTTGTTCTGTTCCTGCTCGCCTCCTGGCTTTTCGGCTTGGAGAAGGTTCTGCCCGAGGTGCAAAACTTCGGCAAGTTTGTCTATTTAGGGATCTGGATCGGGGCAAACGCTGCGTTTTTGATCTATGACCTTGCCCTCACGAGACTGATCGGAAGCTACGTCCGCTGGTTCAAACCTAAATATGTGGATAAACTGAGGCGGAGCGGAAGGTGAAGCGGCCTTCACTTCCTGTTTCCTTTTGCGCGATGGATGGAACTCCTGCGATGAGGGCCTGGGGATTTGACAGAACAAAGGAATTTTTTCAATCTGCTCTGGACAAGCCGGAGAAATTTGTGTTATAATAACCTCACGGCATGAGCCGAAGCCTTGCGGTGCAAGCCTTCGGATGCCTGAGAGAACATTGTTGCCTTCGGCAATAATAACCGTACCCGTTGGCGAAATCAAAGATTTCGAACGGGTACCCGAGAATATTGTTATATACTGTGGAAGTGCACTTCGTGTTTTTTGTTATAATAATATCAATTAGATCGAC
Source organism: Oscillospiraceae bacterium (assembly GCA_022792755.1). Taxonomy (GTDB): domain Bacteria; phylum Bacillota; class Clostridia; order Oscillospirales; family Ruminococcaceae; genus Metaruminococcus_A. Next base: position 5,681 of record JAAWBP010000077.1, read on the forward strand.
AACCTTTAAGTTGGTCCCGTGAGGCTGACAAGGCGGTCTGCTTTTTTCCTCCTGCACCCGGCTGCCGGGCGCATTGCCGAGGTGTAGAGTAACCAAACTGTCAGAGACGGCGGTTTGGTTTTTTTGTTGCGGAAATTGCCTGCCGTACCCGGGAAAGATTGACCGTCGAAGGAGGAGACGATGACGCAGAAAGCTGTGATTATGGACGACAAGGCGATGCAGCGCGCAGTCGCCAGGATTTCTTATGAGGTCGTTGAGCGGAACAAGGGGGTTGGGAACCTCTGCATTGTCGGGATCATGAGCCGGGGTGTCAACCTGGCGCAGCGCATTGCGGAAAAGATCGGGGAAGTGGAAGGAAAACAGATTCCGCTCGGTGTGCTGGATATCACCCCCTACCGGGACGACCGGGAGACAGCTCCCGATTACCATGACAGAAGCGATCTTCCGTTTGAGGTCGCTTCCAAAAAGATTGTCCTGGTTGACGATGTGGTGTATACCGGGCGGAGCGTCCGGGCGGCAATTGACGCGCTGATGAAGAAGGGGCGCCCGGAAAGCATCCAGCTTGCGGTGCTGATTGACCGGGGCCACAGGGAGCTCCCTATCCGCGCGGATTTTGTCGGGAAAAACGTGCCGACCTCCAGCGGGGAGCAGGTGGTCGTCCGGGTGAAGGAGATCGACGGGGAAGACCAGGTCGCAATTTTTGAGGGGGAACGCCGATGAACACTTTGGTCATTCGAAACGGAAGGGTGGTCGACCCTTCCCAGAATCTGGATGAAGTCTGTGACATTAAGATCGAGGACGGAAAGATCGCCGAAATTGGAAGCGGCCTTTCGGGGGACGAGGCTCTGGACGCATCCGGCCTGGTGGTAGCGCCGGGGTTGGTGGATATGCATGTCCATCTGAGGGATCCCGGGCTCACCTATAAAGAAGACATCCTCTCCGGATGTACGGCTGCGGCTGCGGGGGGCGTGACCTCGGTCGTCTGCATGCCGAATACCAAACCGGCTGCCGACCGGCCGGAGGTCATCCGGTATATCATTGAAAAGGCGGGGGAAGCTTCGGCGAAGGTCTATCCGGCCGCTGCAATCACGATGGATTTAGCCGGGGAGGAAATGACAGACTTTGCGGCGCTCAAAAAGGCTGGGGCGGTCGCAGTGTCGGACGACGGACGCCCGGTGGAAAGCGGCGCGATGATGCAGAAGGCGCTGGAGCGGGCCTGTGCGGAAGGCTTGCTGGTGACCTCTCACTGCGAAGACCTGCGGATCATCGACGGGGGGATCATCCACAAGGGGAAGGCTTCCGAGACGCTGGGCGTCAAGGGGATGGACCGCAGCTCGGAGGACAGCGTCACAGCGCGGGAGATCGCCCTCGCCGCGGCAACCGGAACGGCGGTGCATATCGCCCACGTCAGCACCAGGGGCTCGGTGGCGCTGATCCGGGATGCAAAGGCGCGCGGCGTGCGGGTGACAGCGGAGACTGCTCCCCATTATTTCATGTTGACGGATGAGCTGTTGATGAAGCGGGACGCCGACTACCGGATGAACCCGCCGCTTCGGGAGCAGGCGGACTGCGACGCGGTTCTGGAGGGGCTGCTGGATGGGACGCTCGACTGCATCGTGACCGACCACGCCCCCCATGCGCCGGAGGAAAAGGCGGACTTTTTAAAGGCGCCCAACGGAGTGGTCGGGCTGGAAACCTCTTTCGCCGCCTGTGCGACGGCGCTGGTTCACACCGGGAAGATGTCCCTTGCCGGGCTGATCCGCAGGATGTCGGAAAATCCGGCCAGGATCCTCGGGATTCCGGCGGGTTCATTAAAAGCCGGAATGCCGGCCGACCTCGCGCTCTTTGATTTGGATGAGTGCTGGACGGTCGATCCGGACAGGTTCTGTTCCAAAAGCAGGAACAGCGTTTTTAAGGGAATGACCCTTCGGGGGAAAATAAAATACACCCTGCTTGACGGCAGGATCGTTTATCGCGACCATGAAGAGAAAGGCGGAGCAAAATGATCGACCGGTTGATTGAAAGAATCGCAGAAACGCAGAACCCGACGGTGGCGGGGCTCGACCCGAAGCTCGATTATGTCCCGGATTTTATCAAGGCGGAGATGTTTGAAAAGTACGGTGAAACGCTAAAGGCTGCGGCTAAGGCGCTGCTCGCCTTCAACAAAGGGCTGATCGACGCGCTCTGCGACGTGGTTCCTGCGGTGAAACCGCAGTGCGCCTATTATGAAATGTACGGTTATCACGGTGTAAAGACGCTGTATAAAACCATCGCCTATGCGAAAAAGAAGGGGATGCTGGTCATCACCGACGGCAAGCGGAACGACATCGGCACCACGATGGAGGCTTATGCGATGGCCCACCTCGGCGCGCTTTCACTCGGCGGGGAGGCGGTTGAGCCGTTTGGCGGCGATGCGCTGACAGTCAACGGGTATCTGGGCAGCGACGGGATCACCCCCCTTCTCAAAATTTGCAAGGAGCGGGATAAGGGGATCTTTGTGCTGGTGAAAACCTCCAACCTCTCTTCTGGGGAATTGCAGGACCGGCTGGTCGACGGCAAACCTGTTTATCAGCTCATGGGTGAGATGTGCGAAGCCTGGGGGAGCGAATTGGCCGGGAAATACGGCTACAGCAGCGTGGGAGCCGTCGTCGGTGCGACCTATCCCAAGCAGCTGGAAGAGCTGCGGGTGAAGCTGCCGCATACCTTCTTCCTCGTCCCGGGCTACGGCGCGCAGGGCGGCGGCGCTGCGGACGCCGCGGGCGCCTTTGACAGCCGTGGGCTGGGCGCGATCGTCAACTCTTCCCGCGGGATCATCTGCGCCTACCGAAAAGAGGGCTGCCCCGAAACGGATTACGCGGGCGCGGCGCGGAGAGAGGCGCTCCGGATGAAAGAAGACCTTCTTTCCCAGATTGGAACCATCCGGCTCGACTAAACGGCGTCGGTTTTGATAAAAACGGAGGTAACTATGGAAAAAGCGATCCTGCTGCTGGCGGACGGCAGCATTTACAAGGGATACAGCGTCGGGGCAAAGGGAACGGTCATCGGCGAAACGGTTTTTGCAACCGGGATGACCGGCTATCAGGAAACCCTGACCGATCCCAGCTATTACGGGCAGATCGTCGCCCAAACCTTTCCGCTCGTGGGGAACTACGGCACAAACGGCGCCGACGGGGAATCCGCCCGCTGCTACCTGAGCGGCTATATCATCCGCGAATGGTGCGAAAAGCCCTCGAATTTCCGCTGCGAGAACAATCTCGACACCTTTCTCAAGGAAAAGGGAGTGATCGGCCTTTACGGGATCGACACCCGCAGCCTGACCCGGAAAATCCGGGAGTTCGGCGTTATGAACGGGATGCTGACCACCGAGCCGATCGCCGACAAGCAGGCGGCGCTGGATCAGATCCGGGAATTCTATATCCGGGACGCGGTCAAAAACGTCTCGATCCCCGAGATGCGCACCTACCGCGCCAAAGGGGAGGCGAAATACCACGTCGCCCTCTTCGACTTCGGGTATAAGCGCAACATCGAGCGGGAGCTCCTCAAACGGGGCTGTGAGGTGACGGTCGTGCCGTACAACACCACAGCGGAACAGATCGCGGAGCTCGCGCCGGATGGCGTCATGCTCTCAAACGGCCCGGGCGACCCGAAGGACAACATTGAAACCATCTTGAATCTCCGGGAGATGATGAAGCTGAAGATTCCCACCTTCGGCATCTGTTTAGGGCATCAGCTGATGGCGCTCGCAAACGGCGGCTCCACCCGGAAGCTCAAATACGGCCACCGGGGGGCGAACCAGCCGGTCGTCGACCTGGATTCCGGCCGCACCTTCGTCACCAGCCAGAACCACGGCTACGCGGTGGATTCCGACAGCATCAAGGATTCGGTCGGGGTGGTCAACTATAAAAATGCGAACGACGGCACCTGCGAAGGGGTGCGTTACTTAAAAGCCCCCGCCTTTACGGTGCAGTTCCACCCGGAGGCCTGCGGGGGGCCGCAGGATACGGCGTTTTTGTTCGACCGATTCATTGACATGATGGAGAAAAGGGGGAGATAGCCATGCCGCTGCGTCACGATATCAAAAAGGTCCTGGTCATCGGCTCCGGCCCGATCGTCATCGGCCAGGCGGCCGAGTTCGACTACGCGGGCGCGCAGGCCTGCCGCGCCCTGAAGCAGGAGGGGCTGGAGGTCGTCCTCATCAACTCCAATCCGGCGACCATTATGACCGATAAAACAATGGCGGACGAAATCTATATCGAGCCGCTGACCCTCGATGTCGTCAAGCGGGTCATCGAGATCGAAAAGCCGGACAGTGTCCTGTCCACCCTCGGTGGACAGACCGGGCTGACCCTTTCGATGCAGCTCGCGGAGGAAGGCTTTTTGGAAGAACACGGGGTGAAGCTCTTAGGCGCCGTCCCGGAAACCATCCACAAGGCGGAAGACCGCCAGGCCTTTAAGGACACAATGGAGGCGATCGGCGAGCCGGTCATCCCTTCCCGGGTCGTCACCACCATCGAGGATGCGGTTGCCTTCGCCGACGAAAAGGGGATCGGCTACCCGCTGATCGTCCGGCCGGCCTTTACTTTAGGCGGCACCGGGGGCGGCATCGTCAACAATGAGGAGGAGCTGCGCGACATCGCCGAAAATGGCCTCCGCCTCTCCCCGATCACCCAGATCCTCGTCGAAAAGTGCATCTCCGGTTGGAAGGAGATCGAGTTCGAGGTGATCCGCGACCGGAAGGGGAACGTCATCACCGTCTGCTCGATGGAAAATTTTGACCCGGTTGGCGTCCACACCGGCGACAGCATCGTCATCGCCCCGGCCGTCACCCTGAGCGACAAGGAGTACCAGATGCTCCGCACCGCGGCGATCAACATCATTTCGGAGCTCAAGGTCGAGGGGGGCTGCAACTGCCAGTTTGCCCTCCACCCGGATTCGTTCGAGTACGCGGTCATCGAGGTCAACCCCCGCGTCTCCCGCTCCTCCGCCCTCGCCTCGAAAGCGACGGGATATCCGATCGCCAAGGTCGCGACCCGGATCGCCATCGGCTATACGCTGGACGAGATCGTCAACGCCGTCACCGGGAAAACCTACGCCTGCTTTGAGCCGGCGCTCGACTATGTGGTCATCAAATTCCCCAAATGGCCATTTGAAAAGTTCGTCTACGCCAAACGGGCGCTCGGCACCCAGATGATGGCGACCGGGGAGGTCATGGCGATCGGAACCTCCTTCGAACAGGCCATGATGAAGGCTGTACGCGGCGCGGAGCTCGGGCTCGTCACCATGAACCTGAAAAAGCTCGAGGACAAGACGACGGAATACATTCGGGAAAAGCTCCACGACTGTGACGACGAACGGTCTTTTGTGGTCTATGAGGCGCTGAAGCGCGGGATTTCCCCCGAGGAAATCCACGAAATCACCAAGATCGACAACTGGTTCCTCTACAAGCTTCTCAACCTGATCCAGATGGAGAGAAGCCTTATGGACGGCGAGCTGACCGATGAGAAATACCTGGCGGCCAAGAAGTACGGCTTCCTGGACGAGACGATCGAAGCGCTTTCCGGGCAGAAAATCAAGAACCCGCAGTTTGCCGCTTACAAGATGGTCGATACCTGCGCGGCGGAGTTCGCCGCCGAGACCCCTTATTTCTACTCGACCTATGACGAGGAGAACGAGGCGGCCCGCTTTATCGAAGAGCATGATTCGGGAAAGAAAAAGGTGGTCGTGTTCGGGTCGGGGCCGATCCGGATCGGCCAGGGGATCGAGTTCGATTACTGCTCTGTCCACTGTGTCTGGGCACTCAAAGAGGAAGGGTACGAGGCGGTGATCTGCAACAACAACCCGGAGACGGTCTCCACCGACTTCGACACCGGCGACCGGCTTTATTTCGACCCGCTTACCAAGGAGGATGTCCGCAGCATCTTAGAAACCGAAAAGCCCTACGGCGTGGTGGTTCAGTTCGGCGGGCAGACCGCGATCAAGCTGGCGAAATACCTCGACGAACTCGGCGCGAACATCCTCGGCACCTCGGCGGACAGCGTGGATGCGGCAGAGGACCGGGAGCGGTTCGACGAACTGCTGGAGCAGTGCGGAATCCCCCGCCCGCAGGGGCAGACCGTCTTTACGGAGGAGGAGGCGATCCGCGCCGCGAACGAGCTGGGCTATCCGGTGCTGATGCGCCCGTCCTACGTCTTGGGCGGGCAGAACATGATCATCGCCCATTCGGACAAGGATATTACGGAATATATGGAGATCATCCTGGGGAACAACATCGAAAACCCGGTCTTGATCGACAAATACCTGATGGGGGTCGAGGTCGAGGTCGACGCGATCTGCGACGGGGAGGATTACCTGATCCCCGGCATCATGGAGCACGTCGAACGGGCGGGCGTCCACTCGGGCGACTCGATCTCGATCTACCCGGCGCAGAACCTTTCGAAAAAGATCCGGGAGATCATCGTCGACTACACCGGCAGGCTGGCGAAGGCGCTCCATGTCGTCGGCCTGGTCAACGTCCAGTATGTCGTTTACAACGACATGGTCTATGTCATCGAAGTCAATCCCCGCTCCTCCCGGACGGTGCCCTACATCAGCAAGGTCACCGGCGTGCCGATGGTGGACATGGCGACCAAGATCATGCTCGGCTCTTCTTTAAAGGAGCTGGGATACGGCACGGGGCTTTATCCGGAGGGCGGTTATGTCGCCGTCAAGGTTCCGGTTTTCAGCTTTGAAAAACTCCATGATGTGGACACCCACTTAGGGCCCGAGATGAAATCCACCGGCGAGGTGCTTGGGATTGCCCACACCTTCCAGGAGGCCCTTCTCAAGGGGCTGACCGCCGCCGGCTACAATATGGAGCGCTCCGGCAGCGTGATGATGACGGTTCGGGATTCCGACAAGCAGGAGCTGATCAAGATCGCCGACAAGTTCAACACCCTCGGGTTCGACCTTTATGCGACCCCGGGCACAGCGAACACCCTGAACAAGAACATGATCCCGACCAACGTGGTTCCGAAGCATCGGGACGGGAAAAACAACGTCATCACCCTGCTGGACAGCGGGAAGATCGACTATATCATCTCCACCTCCGAAAAGGGGAGGGAGCCGGCGAAGGACAGTGTCAAGATCCGCCGCAAGGCGGTCGAGCGGTCGATTGCCAGCCTGACCTCGCTGGACACGGCGAACGCGGTCGCGGACTGCCTGCTCCTCGGCAAGACGGTCAAGGATGTGGAGCTGGTAGACATCACCAAGATTTGACGGGAGGGAATGGAATGGCGCTCTATGTTGGAAAGTATCCCCTGATCGGGAAAGAGATGCTGGCAAAGGGGTTTTATTCGTTCACCCTTTCCTGCCCGGAGGTCGCCGCGGCGGCAAAGCCGGGGCAGTTTGTCAACCTGAAAGTCCCGGGCTTTTCCCTCCGGCGTCCGATTTCGATCTGCGAAATTGACAGGGGGGCGGGGACGCTCCGCCTGGTCTTTGAAGTCCGGGGGGAGGGCACCGAACGGCTGGCGGAGTTCGAGGAAGGGGAACAGGTCGACCTGCTCGCCCCGCTCGGCAACGGCTTCTCTGTCGATCCCAAAGACCGGGCAGTGGTGGTCGGCGGAGGGATCGGCGTACCACCGATGCTCGAGCTGGCGAAGCAGTTTGGCGGAAGAGCCGGCGCCGTCCTCGGTTTCCGGGATGCCTCCGCCGTGATTTTAGAGGACGCGTTCGAAGCCTGCTGCGCGGAGACGCTGCTCTACACCGACAACGGGAGCAAAGGGAAAAAAGGGTTTGTCACCGACGGCCTGCGGGAGCTCCTTTCCCGCGGCCGACCGAATGTCGTCTATGCCTGCGGGCCCGAAGTCATGCTGAAAAACGTCATTCGGCTGGCGGACGAAGCGGGGATCCGCTGCCAGGTGTCGATGGAACAGCGGATGGCCTGCGGGGTCGGTGCTTGTTATGTCTGCGCCTGCCGGATGGTGATGGACGGGCAGGAGTATTTCGGGCACGTCTGCAAGGATGGCCCGGTGTTCGACTCAAAACAGATCGTATTATAATAGGAGGGGCGCTTCATGGCTGACTTATCGGTAAATATCGCGGGGGTGTCCTTTAAAAACCCGGTCATTCCCGCCTCCGGTACCTTTGGCTACGGGAGGGAATACGCCGCGTTTTACGAGATCGGGCGGCTCGGCGGCATCTCGGTGAAGGGGACGACGCTAGAGCGGCGGGATGGGAATCCTCCGCCGCGGGTTGCGGAAACGCCCGCCGGGATGCTCAACTCGGTCGGGCTGCAAAATCCGGGGGTGGAGCATTTTATCAAGGAGGAAATCCCCTATCTGAAACAGGCAGGGGTGCGGATCATCGCCAATATCGCGGGCTCCACCCCGGAGGATTACGCCGAGATGGCCCGCCGGTTAGATGAAACCGACGTGGATATGATCGAGCTCAACATCTCCTGCCCGAACGTCAAATGCGGCGGCGCGGCGTTCGGAACCGATCCGAAGGCCGCAGGGGGGATCACCCGCCTGGTGAAGGGCGCGACCGGCAAACCGGTCATGGTCAAGCTCACCCCGAATGTCACCGACATCGTTTCGATTGCAAAGGCGGTGGAGGATCAGGGGGCCGATGCGGTCTCTTTGATCAACACCCTGCTCGGGATGCGGATCGACATCAAGACCCGCCGCCCGGTTTTGAGGAACAACGTAGGCGGCCTGTCCGGCCCGGCGGTCTTCCCGGTTGCAGTCCGGATGGTCTGGCAGGTTGCAAACGCGGTGAAAATCCCGGTTGTGGGGATGGGCGGGATCGCCTCCTGGAGGGATGCGGTGGAAATGATGATGGCGGGCGCCTCTGCCGTTCAGGTCGGCGCGGCCCTCTTTACCAACCCTTACGCGCCGGTTGAGATCATCGACGGGCTGAACCGGTACCTCGACGAAAACGGGATTGAAAGGGTAAGCGACCTTGTCGGGGTGGTGCAACCATGGTGACGACGGTTTATCTGATCCGCCACGCCCAGGCGGAGGGGAATGAAAAGCGCCTGTTCCAAGGGCATTATAACGGCGGCGTGAGCGAGATGGGCTGGAGGCAGCTCGAACAGCTCGCCGAATACGGGAAAACGCTTCCGCTCGACGCTGTCTACTCCAGCCCCCTCGACCGCGCGCTGGAGACCGCCAAAGCGGTCAACCAAAGCCACGGCCTTCCGATCCGGATCCGGGAAGGGCTGATCGAGATCAACGGCGGGGATTGGGAAGGGGTCGCGTGGGACCGGTTCCCGCTGGATTACCCGGAGGAAAACGACGCCTGGGAAAACCGCCCCTGGCTCTTTCACGCCCCGAACGGAGAGACGATGGCAGAGGTGTACCAGCGCATCACAGCTGCTGTGCTGGAAATCGTCCGGGAAAATCCGGGGAAGACGGTCGCCGTCGTCTCTCACGGCTGCGCCATCCGGAATTTTCTCACCTTTGCAAAAGGGTTGCCGGTGGAGGGAATCGCGCAGACCGGATGGTGCGACAACACGGCGGTGTCGAAGATCGAATTCGACGAAAAGCTGGCTCCCAAGCTGGTTTATGAAAACGAAACCGGGCATCTCGCCGAGGAGACCAAAACCTTCGCCCGGCAGCTCTGGTGGAAAAAGCATGAACCGGGCGGGGAGAAGTAAAGGGCTTTTACGTTTATCCTGTAGAATGCCGCCTGCGGGCGGCGGAATGGAGAAGGATTTATGAAAATCATGGCAGTTGATCTGGGTGACGCCCGCACCGGGCTGGCCTGCTGCGACCGCACCGAGTTTCTGGCTTCGCCGATCGGCGTCATCCACGAGCGGGATTTCAACGAAATCATCCGGCAGGTGGCGATCGCGGCAGAGGAGTACGGCGTGCAGGAGGTGGTGGTGGGCCACCCGAAAAATATGAACGGCACTGTCGGGGAGCGGGCGGAGAAATGCGAAAAGTTTGCGAAGATCCTCTCCCAGCTGCTGGCCATTCCGGTCAGGCTCTGGGACGAGCGCTCTACGACGGTTTCCGCGGCGAATTACCTCAACGAAACCAACACCCGCGGCAAAAAGAGGAAGGAAGTGATCGACGCGGTGGCGGCGACCATCATCCTGGAAAGCTATCTGGAGTACCGGAAGAATCACAAAGACGAATAAAAAGAGGGGGCGGGCCAAAACGGTCTGTCCCCTCTTTTTGCGTTCTTTTCCCGATTGTACTGGGTTGAGGGCATTCTTTTCAGAAAAAGTGTTGTGAATTTCTACAATTTTCTGCATAAAACAAGAAAAATCAAATAATTATTGTTGCATTTCCATTTTTTAGGCAGTATGATAGGGGTAAGAGCAAACCATTCGTGAATCGAGCTTTGGAGGGTGATTGTCGTGAAAACAAAAAGACTGCTGCCGTTTCTGCTGGCCGTGATGCTTTTTACCGGCTGTACGGGGGGAACGCCGGAGATATCCGACGTGATCGAAGAGCCGACGGGGCAGGGGTTCAACACCACCGGGCGGTATATCGCCTTTGAGGTGAATACCAAATCGGGGGAAAAGCAGAGCGCCGCGGTGAAGGCGACACTGGAATTCGACGAGGGCGACGGGAAAATCGAGCAGGAAGCGCGCGAAATCGCGAGGCCGCAGGATCGCGGAACCTTTGACGAGTTTAGAAAGTCGTTCCCCGACACGGAGTGGGTGAAGTGCACCATCCGGGTCATACCCTGGAACGGCGGCGACTTTTCAAGCCCGGATGCGGTTTTGACAGGGATGATCGGCTTTAACGATCTGCCGATGCCCGATGGGGAGAGATATTTTACAACTGAATTTATTGAC
>JAAWBP010000078.1 GCA_022792755.1 Oscillospiraceae bacterium
GTGAAACAGGCGGTCGATTCTCTCATAATGCTCCCTCTCATTCACAAATTAGAAATATATTGAGATTTATTATTTGTATTATATATTAAATATATGTATAAATTGTGAATGAAAAGCAATTTTTATATTTCAGGAGGAAGAGATGCAAAATTTCATGAAACGCTGCTGGGCACAGATTCATTTGGATCGTTTAGACCGTAATCTCAGCCATATACGCTCTCTGCTCCCGCGGGAGGCGGAGATCATGGCGGTGGTCAAAGCAAATGCGTATGGGCACGGCGATGGAATGATTGCGATGGAGCTGCAAAAGCAGGGGGTTTCTTGGTTTTGCGTTTCGAATATTGATGAAGCGATTTCGCTTCGGAAAAGCGGCATCACAGGACAAATCCTTATTTTGGGGATGACGCCGGCTGTCCTTGCGCGATTATTGCTTGAGTACCGGCTGGTGCAGACGGTTTACTCCTTAGAATATGCATTGCAGCTCAGCCGCGAAATTGATGGCCTCGGCGGCGTATTGGAGTGCCATCTTAAGATTGATACCGGGATGGGGCGGATTGGGTTTGTCCATCATGATGAATACGATGCGCTGGATGAACTCCTTAAGGCTGTCCGTCTGCCCGGCCTGAATCCAACGGGGATTTTTACCCATTATGCGGTTGCGGATGAAATGTCTTCGGAGTCCGTCGGTTATACGAAGAAACAGCTGGATTCCTTCCAAGATATCCTGTTGAAGCTAAAAGAAAGCGGGGTAGAGTTTCAGACGGCACACACTAAAAACAGTGCGGGGATCGAACAGCTTTCAGGGGAGCATTACGGGTTTGCCCGGGCGGGCATTATCCTTTATGGGCTGAATCCCAGCGGCGAAATCGTCGATCCGGAAATCGAACCGGTGATGGAGCTCAAATCGGTGGTTTCGATGGTCAAAAAGGTGGGGCCGGGGGTTTCGGTCAGCTACGGCAGGAAATTTGTCTCTGAGCGAGAGATGATGGTCGCCACGGTTCCCGTCGGTTATGCCGACGGTTTTTCCCGCTCCCTTTCCGGCCGGGCGGAGTTCCTGGTTCGGGGAAAAAGGGCGCGGGTGATCGGCACGGTCTGCATGGATCAGCTGATGCTGGACGTCAGCCATATCCCCGAGGTTTCTATGGGGGATGAGGTCACCATCTTCGGCCGGGATGGGGAGGAGGAGATCAGTGCCGCCGAATTGGCGGAGATGGCTGGAACCATCGGCTATGAAGTCATCTGCGCCGTCGGGCATCGCGTCCCGCGGGTTTATGAGAAGGGCGGGCAGGTTGTAGGCGTGGTGAACTATCTTTATGACGATTAAGCGTGATTCGGACTCCAGTGTGGGATGGATCCCGGCGAAGACGATCGTAACGCGTTCTAAGAGCACGGGCTGGTTCGGCGGGGAATACAATATGAACCTCTACCGCGGCTGCTGTCATGGCTGTATCTATTGCGACAGCCGGAGCGATTGCTATGGGATCGATAAATTCGACCGGGTGCGGGCAGAGGAAAACGCCTTGGAGATTGTCCGCAACGATCTTCGCAGGAAGGCAAAAACCGGGGTTGTCATGACCGGGGCGATGTCCGACCCTTACAATCCCTTTGAAAAAGATTTGGAGCTGACCCGCCATGCGCTGGAGCTGGTCAGCGCATATGGATTTGGGGTCGGAGTCGCCACGAAAAGTGAGCTGATCCTGCGGGATATCGACATATTCCGTGAAATCAAAGAGGAGTCGCCGGTTCTGCTGAAGATTACCATTACAACGGCGGACGATGCGCTGAGCCAGCTGATCGAACCGGGGGCTCCGGCTTCTTCACGGCGGTTTGAGGTGGTTAGAGAGCTTTCGGAAGCCGGTCTTTTCACCGGAGTTCTGCTGATGCCGGTTCTTCCGTTTCTGGAGGACAGCCTCGAAAACGTCCTGTCTATCGTGGAACAGGCCGCTGAAAGCGGTGCGCGTTTTATCTATCCAGCGTTTGGAATGACCCTGCGGCAGGGGCAGCGGGAGCATTATTATCAAAAGCTGGACAAGCTGTTTCCCGGTCTTTCGGAACAGTACCGCCGTCGGTTCGGCTCCCGTTATTGGTGCGGCAGCCCACAGGCTGAGAAATTGTGGAACCCTTTTTCCGCGGCCTGCGACAGCCGGGGAATTTTATATCGGATGCCAGAAATCATCCGCGCCTATCGGATGGGCTATGGAGACCGGCAGTTAAAGCTTTTTTGAGTGTCGGCTGTGGGAGCAATATGGGCTATATTGAAAAAAGGGCCGGCCTATGAACAGGCCGGCCCTTTTTTCTATTTCGCCGCCGGGCGGTTTTTGGCCTTGTCGGCCTCTGCCGCGTTTTTCCGCGCTTCCTCTTTGTTTTGCCGCATCTCCTCAATGGATTTTTCCTTGAGCCGGATGCCTTTATAATCCCTGGCCGGGATTCTTCCAGGGGCGTCGAGCCGCTCCTTGGCCCGCTCGATTTCCTCTTTGTACTGCGGGAGCCATTCCGCCTCGGCAACCAGCATTTCGTCGGTCATCTGGAAGATTTCGGCCGGTGTGCAGACCGCGCCGGTGAGCGGATCCATCAGCATCGCCTGGCGGAGCAGGGAGATGTCTCCTGCAACCGCCGCCTCGACCGCCAGCCGCTGCACCCAGGCGCTCTGGGAGCAGATTGCGGCGCATCCCAACGGAAGGTCGCCGACCTTTGGAATGTTGATCCCGTTGCGGTCGATATAGCCAGGGACTTCGACAACGCATTCATCCGGCAGGTTGGTGATGCAGCCGTTGTTCATGACGTTGAAGTGCCCGCGGTAGACCCGCCCAGTCTCCAATCCCTCGATGATATAAGAGCCGTGCTCGTTGCTCCGGTTCTCCGGGGTGAACTGGAAAGCGGGTTCTTTCATCCAGTTGGGGAAATCCTCCTCAAACCAGTTGCGTCCTTCGCGGCAGACGCGGAGGTAGCCGCCGGTCTCGCCGTTGATCCAGACCCCGAGGTCAATCCAGTTTTCGAGCTCCTCCGGCCGCTTGCGGTACCAGGAAACGTACTCCGAAAGATGGCCGTTTGATTCAGTGGAGTAATATCCGAAATTTTTGAGGATATCGATCCGCACCTTTTCTGTCTGGGAGAGCTCTTCGTTCGAGAGATAGGCGGGGAGGATTTTCGGCAGCAGGTCTTCTCCGTTGTGCTTGACCGAGATGTACCAAGTCTGGTGGTTGAGCCCGGCGCAGATGATATCGACCTCCTCAGGACGGTAGCCGAGCGCCTCGGCGATCTGCTTGTGGCCGCCCTGCACCCCATGGCAGAGGCCAAGTGTCCGCACGCCGCCGTATTTGTTGGCGGCCCAGGTGAGCATGGCGTTTGGATTGGCGTAGTTTAGGAGCAAAGCCCCCGGTTCCGCAACTTCGCGGATGTCTTTGCACATGTCGAGCATGACGGCAATTCCGCGCTGGCCGTACATGATGCCGCCAGCGCAGAGCGTGTCCCCCACGCACTGGTCGATGCCGTACTTTAAGGGGATTTCCACATCCTTTTCAAACGCTTCCAGCATCCCGATCCGGAAACACGAAATGATATAACGAGCGTTTTTGAGGGCCTCCCGGCGGTCGAGCGTCGCGTGGATCTGAATCGGCACCCCGTTTTCATCCAGATCGCGCTGGCAAAGCTTTGTGACCATCTCCAGGTTGTGGGCGTTGATGTCCATAAAGGACACCTCGATGCCGTGGAATTCCGGGACGGTCATCAGGTCGGAGAATAGCTTGCGGGTGAACCCGACGCTCCCCGCTCCGATGACTGCGAGTTTAAAAGACATTGTCGTTCCTCCTTGACTGAAATCGATTTTGGTGATTTTATTTTCCGGAATTTAACTACTTCTTAATTAGTCGTTTAATTTTTGGAAGTATGAAACTCCCTAACAAATATAAATTACACAGATATACAAATAGATTTCCAATATACGAATAAAGAGTAAATCGCCCTTTCGTGATAA
>JAAWBP010000079.1 GCA_022792755.1 Oscillospiraceae bacterium
ATCTCTGGCTGATTTTTTTCTGTGTGCAGTCGTCCCCGCCGTCGTGAATTGCACATAACACTAACAGGCAGCCGACGCTTCATTTCAGGCAGCAGCTTTTGCCTATGGAGGACTGCTTATAGGTTCACATGGGTCTGCAAGCTTACTCAGACTTGCTCGTTCTGTTAAGATGGCGAGGATGTGGTTTGGATTATCGGCGGATATAAAAATCGACAGGCTACGATTTCATTTCGTGAACCTGTCGATTAATGCTTCTCTATCCATTCCAAGCAGGGAATCCGCTGGAACGGAATCCCCTGAGCTAAACACATGGGCATACCGCGAAGAGCTTCGCCTCGCCTTACCGTTCTCATAGTCGGAAGGGTTTGCAGAAGCAGTAGTTTTTCTTAAAAAGGCTGTCAGAAGCGCCAGTTATATGAGCCGATTTTAAAAAACGGTAAGTCAGCAGCTTTAACTTGAGTGCTGAGTGAAAAAAACGTGACACGCCAGCTTTCCTTATAGCGTTACGCCGTCTTTAAAGATAGCGAGTTCGTGTTTATCCAGCGCTTCGGCATTTGCTCTTATTTTCCCTGAAGCGAGCTCCAAAATAAAGTCTAAAAACTCGTCGGCGAGTGCGTCCATCGTCTTGTTTTCCAGCAGAGAGCCTGCGTTAAAGTCGATCCACGACTTTTTCTTTTCCGCAAGTGCGGAGTTGCTGGAAATCTTGACCGTGGGTATAGGGCAGCCGAACGGCGTCCCTCTTCCTGTGGTAAACAAAATTAGCTGCGCGCCCGATACGGCAAGGGCATTCGCGGCAACCAGATCATTGCCAGGGGCCTGCAAAAGGGAAAGGCCGTTTTTCTTTACCGCTTCACCGTAAGACAAGACGTCTTCCACCGGTGCGGTGCCGCACTTTTGTGTACAGCCCAGCGATTTGTCCTCTAACGTAGTGATGCCGCCGGCCTTGTTTCCCGGTGAGGGATTTTCATCCACCCTTTCGCCATAGCGCATAAAGTATTGCTTGAAGCGGTTGATAAGGTCTGCTGTTTGATCGAACTCGGCTTTTGTCCGGCAGCGGTTCATCAATATGGTTTCAGCACCAAACATTTCGGGCACTTCGGTCAGTACAGCGCTCCCGCCCATGCCGATGATTTTATCGGACAAAGCGCCGAGCAGGGGATTCGCCGTGATACCAGAAAAACCGTCTGATCCGCCGCATTTCAGTCCGATGATCAGGTCACTTGCAGGACAGTTTTCGCGGCTGTACGCGGAAGCAACCGCGGCGAGTTCTTTGACGATCGCCACACCCTCGCCGATCTCATCCTCACAGTCCTGGGCCGTCAGGAACCGGACACGGTTGGCGTCATAGCTGCCGAGCACCTTCTTCAGCTCGTCGATGCTTCCGTTTTCGCAGCCGAGCCCCACCACCAGAACCGCGGCGGCGTTCGGGTGCCGGATCAGCCCCGCGAGGTATCTGAGGGTCATCTGCATATCGTCGCCAAGCTGTGAACACCCATACGGATGGTTGTATGAGTAGATCCCGTCGATCTTCTCCGTCTTGAACTGCTGCGCCTGCGCCTCGATTTCACGCACGATCGAATTCACACAGCCGACGGTGGGGATGATCCATATTTCGTTTCGGATCCCCACCTTACCGTCGGGCCGTCTGTATCCCATAAAGGTACGGGGTTCTGCTTTTTCAATCTCCTTAAAGTCGGGATGATATTCATATTTCAGTAAACCGCTGAGATTGGATTTGGTATTGTGCGTATGAATGTGCTCTCCCTTTTTTATATCACATCTGGCATGGCCGATCGGATAGGCGTATTTTATGATATCTTCGCCGCTTGCGATATCCTTCAAAGCGAATTTATGCCCCGCGGGGATATCGTTGTGCAGCTCGATGGTTTCACCGCAGACGGCAACACGTTCTCCCGCTATGAGGTTCTCCACCGCGACAGCGACGCTGTCATTGGCGTGTATTTTAATGCATTTCATCAGCGCAAAACCTCATGGAGCGCCTCGGTAATGTCGTTGCGGATTTTATGATACCAATACGAGACTGTATCCACAAAGCTGTTGTATGCGGTCAGGTCTTCGCCCCAGAAATCCAGATTTGCACAGGCTTTTTTGATAAAATCCGCACTCGTGCTGTTCTCGGCAAAGAACTCGAGCACCGCTCTGTCATCGTGAATCACATATTCATCGCCGTTTGCCCTTTTCGCATATAGGCCATCCGCACGCAGATCGCTCGACGAATAGAACGCCAAAAGCGCTGCAAACGAAAAGGTGATCAGCTTCGGCAGTTTACCGGCACTTGCACAGCAGTCCTTAAAGGACGGCAACACCCGCGCTTTCCACTTGGAGATGGAATTCAACGAGATCGACAGCAGCGCGTGGTCGATAAATGGGTTTTCAAAGCGCTCGAATACCGAATTGGCGAAGTTCTTCACCTTGTCTAAGGGCAGCTTGACTTGCGGTACGATCTCCTCCAAAACAACTCGATGGATGAAATCAGACATCACGGGATCGCTCATACAATCTCTGACAATGTCCAAGCCGTAGAGATAGCCGGCAAGCACCGACGAGGTATGCGCGCCGTTGAGCACTCTTACCTTGCGTTCGCGATAAGGCTTGAGATGATCGGTAAAGACGACCGGCAGCCCGATCTGATCCAGCGGCAGTTCGGCGCGGATATCCCGGTCGCTCTCGATGACCCAAAGGGCAAACGGCTCGCCGATATCGACAAGCTGATCCTCATAGCCGAGTTCTTTACAGACGCTTTCCGCCTCGCCCTTGGGATATCCCGTGACGATTCTGTCGACCAGTGTTGAACAGAAGATGTTGTTTTCTGTAACCCAGCTTTTAAATCCGCCGGGCAGCTGCCATATGTCGGCAAGCGCCAGCACACACTCTTTCAGCTTGCCGCCGTTGTTCTCGATCAGCTCGACGGGGAGGAGGATCAGCCCCTTATCCTCCGCGCCGTGAAATGCGGTGTACCGTTCATAGAGAAATTTCGTCAGCTTGCCCGGATATGTAGCAGGAAGCCCGTCAAAATGATCGTTTCGATCCAGCACGATGCCCGCCTCGGTCGTGTTCGAAATGACAAAGCGGAGGGAGTCCAAATGGGCAAGCGCCATAAACGCTTCATAATCGTCCGCACAATCGAGCGCCTGGGAAACGGATGTTATGATTCGGCTGTCATTTACGATCTCGCCGTTTTCTTTGCCGCGAAGCAGGACGGTATAAAGGTTATCCTGCTCGCGGAACGCATCGAGGCTGCCGGATGAGATGGGCTTTACCACGGCGATGCTGCCGTCGAAAATACCTTTTTCATTGGCAATATCGAGCATATAGTCCACAAAAGCGCGCAGAAAGTTTCCTTCTCCGAACTGCACCGCTTTTATGGGACGTTCGGCTTTGACTGCTTGATCTTTGATCGTCATCGTGTCACCTCAAATACCGAAATATCGTTTCGCGTTGTGAAAGCACAGATCTTCAATCATCTTGCCCAGCCGCTTTTCATCGTTTGGATACTCGCCTTCTTCCACCCACTCGCCGATCAGACTGCAGAGGATCCGCCTAAAATACTCATGACGGGTGTAGGACAAGAAGCTTCTTGAATCGGTCAGCATGCCGATAAAATTGCCGAGCAGCGACAGGTTCGCCAGCGATTTGACCTGTGCTTCCATCCCTGAACGGGTGTCGTTAAACCACCACGCCGCGCCGTGCTGGAGTTTGCCCGCGGTTTCAGTGCCCTGGAAACAGCCGATAATCGTGTCAAGGAGCTCATTATCCTGCGGGTTGAGGGAATACAGAATCGTTTTAGGCAGAGCGTTCTGCCGCTCCAACGCGTCCAGAAAGCCCACGATATTTTCGCCGCAGTTTTTGGTGGAAATGCAGTCGAAACCGGTGTCAGGGCCAAGGCGGTCAAACATATTGGCATTGGTATTTCTCTGCGCGCCGTAATGCAGCTGCATCACGATGCCGCGCTTTGCATATTCCTTGCCCAAATGGAGCATAATGGCCGTCTTATATCGGTCCGCCTCTTCCTGCGGCACAGTGCCGCCGTTCATCACGGTTTGGAAGATTTTTTCCACCGCAGCGTCGGCAGCGGGAGAATAGACAACATAGTCGAGGCCGTGATCCGTTGCACGGCAGCCGAGCTCACAGAAGAAATCGAGGCGGTTGGACAGCGCCTTTTTCACGTCTTCGATGCCGTTGATCTCGATGCCTGCGGCAGCGGAAAGCTTGATGATGTATTCTGCAAAGCCCGCCTTTTCGATATTCACCGCCTTATCAGGGCGGAAGGAGGGGAGCACGGCCACAGGAAAGCTTTGATCCTCGCGGAGCTTGATGTGCCACTCCAGGCTGTCAATGGGGTCGTCGGTCGTCCCGATCATTTTGACATTCGATTTTTTAATGAGGTTTCTCACCGTCATGTCCGGCTGCTGTAACCTTTTATTGCACAGCGCATAAACCTCGGCGGCGGTGTCTTCGTCTAAAATGCCGTCGTAATCGAAATAGCGCTTCAGTTCCAGGTGTGTCCAATGGTACATGGGATTCCCGATGGCTTTCGGAAGCATTGCGGCAAAATGCTTGAACTTCACAAAGGGGTCGGCATCGCCTGTGATCTCATCTTCGCTTATGCCGTCGCTGCGGATCAGGCGCCACTTATAATGGTCGCCGCCGAGCCAGATCTGTGTGATATTGTCGAACTTTCTGTCTTCGTAGATATCCTGCGGGCTGATATGGCAGTGGTAATCGATAATCGGCATCTTTTCGGCGTACCTGTGATACAAGAGCCTTGCCGTCTCATTCTTTAACATGAAATTGTCAGTGATGATTCCCATTCGAACCCTCTCCTTTTATGAAAAATACATTGTCAGATATTTCTTGGTATTCTCACACATGGAATCAAACAGCTTTTTCGCATCCTCTAAGCCGCACGTCACCAGTGGGTCATTGGCAAATGCGGTAAATATTTTGTCGAGGTCGCGTTCGGCGATCCCTTTGCTGACAAGCTCCTGTTCCGTGCAGATTCGAGAGATCAAAGGATAAATCTCGTCTGGGATCGGCCCCGCAAGAACCGGCGTCAAGGAATTCGCACGGAATACGGCATTGCCCTCCACCACGGCGCCGATCGGCAGATTGGGGATCTGCCCCAGATTCGGAATGTTTACATTCGTCACCAATTCTGTCAGCCCCAGCAGCGCCCTGATCTGGTCAACGCCTTCTTCTCCGGTGCCGTTGATTTTTACAGCTTCTTCTCCGCTGACTAACTTCCGGCTTCTTTCCAGACGGTTTTTCAAATCCGTTCTCCGCCATGCAACGTCGGTTAAGCTGAACTTCATTTCCCTGACTCGATCCGGATTTTCCAGGTACCATTTTCCCTCGCAAAATTCGGCCAGATGCCTGTCGCCGGCTGCCGCAATGTAACCAAATTTAAGGAACAGGTCGATCTTTACCTTTTCTGCGGAGGAAAAAACGCTGTTCATCCAGTTGGTGTCAACCTGGCCGTAGCCGTCTTTATACTTTTTGCAGAATTCTCTGTAATAGGGGAAAAGGTCAATATTTCTATAGGCGGCTTTCGTAAGCCAGGTAAAGTGGTTTACCCCGACCGGGTTGACCTTGATCTCATGCCGGTCGACGTTCTCTGCCCCAAGCATTTCTTCAACCATTTTGCACAAAAACCGCTGTGTTCCAAAGACCTCGTGGCAGCAGCCAAACGCTTTGATTCCAGGGAATACGCGATAGAGCGTCTTTACACAGAGCGTCATCGGGTTCGTATAGTTGATAACCCATGCGTTCGGTGCATACTTTTTTATATTTTCTGCAATCTCTTCAAACATCGGAACAGTGCGCATTGCACGGACAATGCCTCCGGGGCCCGACGTGTCTCCTACCGACTGATAGATTCCATACTTCTCCGGTTCGTGCACGTCGGAGGCCATTTCGTCAAACGTTCCGGGTAAAATGGAAATGACGACAAAATCAGCGCCGGTAAGCGCTTCTTTCAGGCTTTTTGCCGCGCTGTATTTCCACTGCGACTTTGCGCCTTCTGCGTCATTGAATTTGTTCCCTATAATCACGTTATTCTCCGCCGCCGTTAGATCAATATCGTATAAAGACACTTCTCCCGAAATGTCGTCAGCGGAGGCTAAGTCGCTCATGAGCCCCCACGCCCAGCCTCTCGAACCACCGCCTATATACGCGATTTTGAGGTTTTCGACCTTGTTTTTCTCGTATTTCATATTGTCCGCTCCTTTTGATCCTTATTTGAACTTAGTATCATCTTAGATGATTATCTTGATGATTTCCTTATGTTTTTTGACCTATTTGACATCAAATCTTGATTTTTGTGACAACGCAATGTACAATTACAAATATAAAGGGGGCGATTTTTTGAACGATATCGTGTTCTATTCAAATGATGATGTTTTCAGTATAGCAAACTATACAACTGTCGTTCAGGTCGTGCCGCATTACCACAGCGAATTTGAAATTTACTATCTGCTGAAAGGAAACTGCCGCTACTTGATTGACAAAAGCATCTATGAATTGTCAGAGGGGGATCTGTGTATCATCCCACCGGGAACGATCCACAACACGAGGTATGAAAAAGAGGATAACCATAAACGGATGCTCATCAGCTTTCCGGAGAACTATCTCCCGGATTCACTAAGAGAGGCAATTTCTAAAATATATTTTCATCCGAACTCCAAAATCACCCAATCAAAAATCAAAGAAATTTTCGATTCCATAGATGACGAATACACCCATCCTGACCATTTTTCAAAATACGCCATTCAAAATAAAATCCATGAACTTATACTCCTGATTTTAAGAAACGATATATCCGCCGATTCGCCCACAAGTGAAAGCCTGCTTGTCAAACAGGCAATCACCTTTATAAAAGGAAACTACGCTTCCAACATCACCGCGGAACAGACTGCAAAATTTTGTTTTGTCAGCCGGGAGCATTTAACGCGCACACTAAAAAGGGAAACCGGTTTTAGCTTCAAAGAGTTCCTGACGTTCTACCGTCTTAAAAAGGCAGAGGCGATTTTAAAATCAAATCCGAAGGAAAGGATCATCGATGTTGCTCTGCAATGCGGTTTTAATGACAGCAACTATTTTTCAAAGGTTTATAAACAAAAGTATTCATGCTCGCCGTCAGCGGTAAAAAAATCGAATCAGCATCCTATCTTGTAGAGATTTTAAGTGGCCGGAGACTGTCAAGGATTATAAAA
>JAAWBP010000080.1 GCA_022792755.1 Oscillospiraceae bacterium
ACCCCGGGCAACTTCACCTTCCGCACCCGGGAATTCGAGCAGATGGAGCTTGAATTCTTCTGCAAGCCCGGAACTGATTTAGAGTGGTTCCAGTACTGGAAAGACGCTTGTAAAAACTGGCTGCTCTCCCTTGGGATCAAGGAGGAGAATATCCGGCTGCGCGACCATGAGCAGGAGGAGCTTTCCCACTATTCCAATGCGACGACCGATATCGAATTCGTCTTCCCGTTCGGCTGGGGTGAGCTTTGGGGGATCGCCGACCGGACGGATTTCGACCTGACCCAGCACATCAACCACAGCGGCAAAGCGCTGGATTATTTTGACCCTGAAACCAACGAGCGGTATGTCCCCTATGTCATAGAGCCTTCCCTCGGCGCAGACCGTGTGGCGCTCGCCTTCCTCTGCGACGCTTATGACGAGGAGGTCGTGGACGAGGCAAAGAACGACGTGCGGACGGTTCTCCGCCTTCACCCGGCGCTCGCGCCCTTCAAAGCCTGTGTCCTGCCGCTTTCCAAAAAGCTTTCGGAAAAAGCGGGGGAGATTTACGCGGAGCTTGCAAAGGATTACACAGTTGATTACGATGAATCCGGTTCGATCGGTAAACGGTACCGCCGTCAGGACGAAATCGGCACCCCGTTTTGCATCACGGTCGACTTTGAAACGGAGGGAGACGGCTGTGTGACGGTCCGCGACCGCGACACGATGGAGCAGGAAAGAATCCCGGTTTCCGGGCTGAAAGATTACATCGCACAGCGCATCGCGTTTTAATGAAAAGGAGGAAAGCTGGAATGAAAGGGATTATCCTAGCGGGGGGAGCGGGAACGAGGCTCTACCCCTCCACCATCGCCTGTTCGAAGCAGATCCTCACCGTTTACGATAAACCGATGATCTATTACCCGCTCTCCACCCTGATGCTCGCCGGGATCAAGGAGGTGCTGGTTATCTCCACCCCGCGCGACCTGCCGGTGTTCGAGGAGCTTTTAGGGGACGGAAGCCAGTTTGGGATGCAGTTTTCTTATAAAGTGCAGACCGAGCCCCGCGGCCTCGCGGATGCATTCATCCTCGGGGAGGAATTTATTGGAAAAGACAATGTCTGCCTGGTTTTGGGGGATAATATCTTTTACGGTTACGGCTTTTCAGAGCGGCTCAAGGCGGCCGCGTCCCGCAGGACGGGGGCGACGATTTTCGGCTATCACGTCAGCAACCCGACCGATTTCGGCGTAGTCGACTTTGACGAGGACTGGAACGTCCTTTCCATCGAGGAAAAACCGAAGGTTCCAAAATCGAATTATGCGGTGCCGGGGCTGTATTTTTACGACAACCGGGTGGTTGAAATCGCGAAGAACGTCAAGCCTTCCGCCCGCGGCGAGATTGAGATCACCAGCGTCAACAACGCCTATCTTGAGCTGGGTGAGCTGAAGGTAGAGCTGTTCGGCCGCGGCATGGCCTGGCTGGACACCGGCAACCACCGCGCGATGCTCGCCGCCGCCAACTTTATCGAGGCGGTGCAGACCAGACAGGGGCTTTACGTTGCCTGCCTGGAGGAGATCGCCTACCGGAACGGCTTTATCGATAAGGAACAGCTGTTAAAGCAGGCGGAGCGGCTGAAGACGACCGAATACGGCCAGTACCTGTACCAGGTTGCCGAGACTGTAAAAGTAAAATAGCGGAGGCAGAGGATGAATATTCTGATTACCGGCTGCAACGGGCAGCTCGGGAGTGAACTTGCAAAAAATCTAAAAGATGGGTATACCGAGCTCGGGCCCATTCCGGATGCGCTCCGGGATGCGCAGGTGGTCTGCGTCGACGTGGCCGAAATGGACATCACGAATTATGACGCGGTCGTCGACCTGGCCGAAGAGCTGGAGCTCGACGTGATCATCAACTGCGCGGCCTATACCAATGTAAACGGCTGCGAAACCGATTCGGACGCTGCCTTCCGCGTCAATGCCATCGGCGCGCGGAATCTTGCGATGGCGGCGGAGCGGTTCGGGGCGAAGCTCATCCATGTCTCCACCGACTATGTCTTTGCGGGGGACGGCTCTGTCCCCTACACCGAATGGGATCTCTGCGATCCGCAGAGCGTTTACGGGAAGACGAAATACCTGGGAGAGCAGTATGTCCGCGACTTCTGCTCCCGGTATTTTATCGTCCGCACCGCCTGGCTTTACGGCTATGTTGGTAACAATTTTGTCAAGACCATGCTGCGGCTCGCACGGGAGAAGGGCGGGGCGAAGGTGGTGGCCGACCAGCGCGGCAACCCGACCAATGCGGCCGACCTCGCCCATCACATCCTCAAGCTCGCCGCAACGGAGCAGTACGGCATCTACCACTGCACCGGGGCGGGGGAATGCAGCTGGTACGATTTCGCCTCCAAAATCGTGGAGTACGCCGGAATTCCGGCAGCGATCACCCCCTGCACGACGGAGGAATACCCCACCCCTGCAAAACGCCCGGCCTATTCCTCCCTCGACAACCGGATGCTCCGGAATACCGTCGGGGACGAGATGCGGGACTGGCAGGATGCGCTCAAGTGCTATCTCGAACATCTTGAAGGCTGAACAGCCTTGTCAAAACGATAAAAACTGCGAAGCGAAAAAGGAGCAGAGCGATGAAAACCTATCTGGTAACAGGCGGCGCCGGCTTTATCGGCTCCAATTTTATCCTTTATATGCTGGAGAAATACAATGACGTCAAGCTGGTCAATCTGGACAAGCTGACCTATGCAGGCAACCTCGAGAATTTAAAGTCGGTGGAAAACCATCCGAATTACGTCTTTGTCCAGGGGGATATCTGCGACCGCGCTGCGGTCGAGGCCCTGTTCAAGCAGTATGATTTTGATTATGTGGTCAACTTTGCGGCGGAAAGCCATGTCGACCGCTCGATCAGTGACCCCGAGATCTTTGTGAAAACAAACGTCCTCGGCACGGTCAACCTTCTGAATATCGCCAAAAACGCCTGGCAGACCGGCGACGACACCTATAACGAAGGGGCGAAGTACCTCCAGGTTGCCTCCGACGAGGTCGATGGCGCTCTGGGCGAAACCGGGTTTTTTATGGAGACCACCCCGCTCGATCCGCACA
This sequence comes from Oscillospiraceae bacterium, assembly GCA_022792755.1. Classification (GTDB taxonomy): domain Bacteria; phylum Bacillota; class Clostridia; order Oscillospirales; family Ruminococcaceae; genus Metaruminococcus_A. The sequence goes on from JAAWBP010000080.1 coordinate 3,084, forward strand.
GCCCCTACTCATCCTCTAAGGCTTCTGCCGACCTGTTTGTCAAAGCATATGGGGATACCTACAAGTTCCCGGTGAACATCACCCGCTGTTCCAACAACTACGGGCCGTACCAGTTCCCGAAGAAGCTGATCCCGCTGATGATCCACAACACCCTCGGGCACAAAGAACTGCCGATCTACGGCGACGGGATGCAGATCCGCGACTGGCTCTATGTCGAAGACCACTGCAAGGCAATTGACATGGTCGTCCGGGACGGGAAGCTCGGCGAGGTCTATAATGTGGGCGGACACAATGAACGTCCCAATATTTTCATTGTAAAGACCATCATTGATTATGTGAAGAACAACGTGGACGGGGAAGTCGGAGAGCATATGATGAAGTATGTCGCCGACCGGAAGGGCCACGACCGCCGGTATGGGATCGACCCGGAGAAGATCAAGAACGATCTCGGTTGGTATCCTGAGACGGCGTTCGAGGTGGGGATCGTCAAGACGATCCAGTGGTACCTCGATCACGAGGAATGGATGAACCGCGTCACCAGCGGGGCTTATCAGGAGTACTACGAGAAAATGTATGCGGATCGATAATCCGTGTTCGTTCACATCGGCTCACAGGGGCCGGTGTGAACGTTCCCGCGTTTAAGCGGCCGAAATGGATTTGGAGGTGGTATGGTTTGTTGACGGAACTCAAGGAGCTGAAACGGCGCAATTTTCTTCTCTACTATCTCACAGCCCGGGACTTCAAGGTGAAATACCGCCGTTCCGTGCTGGGAATCCTTTGGAGCGTCCTCAACCCTTTGCTGATGATGTTCGTCGTGTCGGCAGTCTTTTCCTATATTTTCCGGCAGGATATTGAAAACTTCCCGGTTTACTTGATTTTGGGCCAGGTGGTCTTCAACTTCCTGTCAGAGTCGACGAATCTGGCGATGAATTCGGTGCTCGGAGCGGCGCCGCTGATCAAAAAAGTATATGTTCCCAAGTACATCTTCCCGTTTGAAAAGGTTCTCTTTTCATTCGTCAATTTTCTGATCTCGTTTATCGCTGTCGCCATCGTCCTGATTATCTATCAGGTTCCGCTGTCGTTTACGGCGTTTTTGCTCCCGTTACTTATGCTCTATCTGTTTCTTTTCTGCCTGGGGATCGGGCTGCTGCTCTCTTCTGTGGCGGTGCTGTTCCGCGACATTATCCACCTTTACGGCGTCATCATCACGGCATGGACCTACCTCACGCCAATCTTTTACCCGGTCACGGCGCTGGAGGGGACCTTTATGCGCCAGGTGATGGAGTTTAACCCGATGTTCCATTACGTCGATTACATGAGGCAGATCGTCTTGTACCATTCGGTTCCGTCTTTGACCGAAAACCTGATCTGCATCGGGTTCGCCGTCTTGCTTTTGGCGGTCGGGGTCTTTGCCTTTAAGAAAAACCAGGACAAATTTATTCTTTATATTTAAGGGGGTAGGGGCGTGCAGGATCGTCTGGCGATTAAGGTGGACGGCGTTTCCATGCATTTCAATATGTCTGCGGAGAAGCTGGACAGCTTGAAGGAGTATTTTATCAAGCTGGTCAAGCGGCAGCTTTTTTTCAAGGATTTTGTCGCGGTCAACAACATATCGCTCGAGATCGAAAAGGGCGAGGTGTTCGGGATCGTCGGAACCAACGGCTCCGGAAAGAGCACGCTGTTGAAGATTATCTCGGGGATTTTGAAGCCGACGAGCGGGTCGGTTGAGATCAACGGTGTCATCGCGCCTTTGATCGAGCTGGGTGCGGGCTTTGACGGCGACCTGACTGCGCGGGAGAATATCTATTTGAATGGGGCGATCCTTGGGTACAGCAAGCCTTTCATCGAGGAGCATTTTGACCGGATCGTCGACTTTGCCGAGCTCCGGGACTTTTTAGACGTCCCGATCAAGAACTATTCTTCCGGCATGGTGGCTCGGATCGCTTTTGCGATTGCGACCATTATCAAGCCGGATATCCTGATTGTAGATGAAATCCTGTCTGTTGGGGACTTCTTGTTCCAGCAAAAATGCGAGCAGAGGATCAACGAATTGATGGCGGGCGGGACGACGGTTGTCATCGTCTCCCATTCGATTGAGCAGATCGAGCGTCTCTGCGACCGCGTCCTCTGGATCGAAAAGGGCGACCAGCGGATGCTCGGCGCGACCGGTGAGGTCTGCGAGGCGTACCGGAATTTGCAGCATACGTAAAGGATTGGGGTGTTGAGAGGCTGCTATGGCAGATATAAAAGTAACAGGGAAGCTGTTCGCAAAGAAACCGGACGGCTCTTTTCAGGAAATTGCTTCACAGCTGTCTGGGGAAAACGGAGCGGGGCTGGTTGAGCTTCGATCGGCCGGTTCTGCGGAGGAAATCCGGGTGGAGCTTTCCGGCGTAGGAGGGCTGCTGTTCCGGGATGCAGAGCTTGTGGCCGATGGGACGGCTTATGAACCGGAAACCTCCAGCGCAGACTGTGTTGGAGGCAGATATTACCGGCCGGCGGGGGAAGAAATTGAGTTTTGTTTTATCCCGGCCTTTACGGGCCCCGGCGAAAGCTCGGAGCTTTTGTTCCGCTGCGCTGTGGTCGAAACGAATCCGGAGCTCGACGGCCTGATGGATGCCGCCCTCCGTTCGGAGCGGAAGCTGGAGAAAGCTGGGACTAGCTTAAAGCAGGTCAAAAATTATTTCCGCATCAAAGAGCGCGAATGCGTTATTTTGGAGGAAGAAAAAGAAGAACTGGCCGAGATGCTCGACGACGTCCAGCAGGAGTACAGCAAGGTCGTCCACTCCATCTATTGGAAGATGACCGGCTGGGTCCGCATCATCGCCCGGGGCGTCAAAAAGCTTATGAAGTCCAATAAAGCGACCAAGCTTTTCTGCAAGGGGCTGCTCAGCCTTAAGCGCAACGGCGTGCGGAACACGTTCAAGCGGGTTAAGATTTATAATAAAAGGCAGGAAGAGATTGGCGCGTTCCTGGAGCAGACCGGGATCGACCTGAGCGAAAACGATTTTGTCTTTTCGCCCTATGATGCGGAATATGAGGAAAACATCGATTTCACCGGGTATGAAACCGATGTCAAAACGCTGGCGTTTTATCTGCCGCAGTATCATGAAAACCCGCAGAACAATGAATGGTGGGGCGAGGGTTTTACCGAGTGGACAAACACCTCAAAGGCGCGGCCGCGGTTCAGGAACCATTACCAGCCGCGGGAGCCGCACACCGATATCGGCTATTACGACCTGTCTGAAATCGAGACGATGCAAAAGCAGGCGAGGCTCGCGAAACAGCACGGCATCTATGGCTTTTGTTTCTATTACTACTGGTTTTCAGGTGAACGGCTGCTGGAAAAGCCGGTCGACCTGCTTTTGAAGCACCCGGAAGTCGACCTGAATTTCTGCCTCTGCTGGGCCAATGAAAACTGGACGAAGGCCTGGGACGGGCAGAACCGCCATATCCTGATGGAACAGAAATATACCGAAAGCGACCCGGTTCGCTTTATCGACGACATCAAGGTTTATATCGACGACCCGCGATATATCCGGGTTGGAGGGAAGCCGCTGATTGTGGTTTACAATCCCGGGCAGATTCCGGAAATTCACAAGGTTTTTGCTGCCTGGCGGGAGCGTGCCAGAGCGGTTGGCTTGGGTGAAATCTTGATCTGGACCTGTCAGACGGCGAACAATACTGCCGAACGGCTGAACATCTGTGACTGCATCGACGCGGAAGTGGAATTCCCGCCCCACAATATGTGGCACGATATCATTGCGGTCAAGGGCCTGAACCTCTACGGCAGGGCCGCTAATATCTTCAACTACCGGAAGCTGGTCAGGCTGCTGGAGCACAAAAAGCCGGGGAAGGAGAAGGTGCCGCTCCACCGCACTTGTATGATGGGCTGGGATAACGCCGCCCGCCGCAGCAAGATGTGGACGACGTTCTATGCCTATTCCACCCGCAGCTTCTACCGCTGGATGCGCTTGATTATCAAGGATGCGCGGCAAAAATTCAGCCCGGACGAGCGGTTCATCTTTATCAACGCCTGGAACGAGTGGGCGGAGGGCACTTATCTTGAGCCGGATCGCAAGTACGGCTATGCCAATATCAATATGGCCTCCCGCGCCTTGTTTGACCTGCCGGCTGAACGGGGGATCACGGTGCTGGATGCCGCATCCCCTGTTTGTTCGGGGGATGCACTTGCCGCCCAGCCGAAAATCGCGGTGCAGATCCACCTGTTCTACACCGATTTAATGGATGAAATTATCCGGGATATTAATAAAATCCCCTATCCCTTTGACTGCTTTATCTCAACCGATACGGAGGAGAAAGCGGAGATGATCCGCTCCGCCTTCCAGAAGGGCTGCCGTGCGGCGCATCTCCGGGTGGGGGTGTTCCCGAACCGGGGCAGGGATGTCGCGCCTTTCCTCGCGCAGCTTGCGCCGGTACTGGAGCGGTATGAATACCTCTGCCATATCCACTCCAAAAAGACCAAAACAGGAGATTACGGTGACGGATGGCGCAAGTATCTTTACCGTCACCTCTTCGGTTCGGAGGAATACCTGCGGCGGCTGTTCTCCCTATTTGAAAGGGAGCCCTCCCTGGGGATTGTCTTCCCCGAAACGTATCCTGTCCTCAACCGCCAGGCGGAGTGGGGCGGGAATAAAAACGGCGTTCACCATCTTTTGAGGGCGCTCGGTTCCGTCCGTCCTCTGGGTGACGAGCCGGTTTTCCCGGTCGGGAATATGTTCTGGGCGAGGGCGGAAGCGGTCTCGGAGCTCTTTGCCCACGGTTTTAACGCAAAGGATTTCCCAGAGGAAGCCGGGCAGGTCAACGCGACTCTCGCCCATGAAATCGAGCGGGCGTGGGTTTATATCGCCAAAAACAACGGCTATGGCTACCGCAAGGTTTTCAATCATTGTGCGGAAAAGGCGGAAGCTGTTTCCAAAAAGCGGATGGTGGTTTACCATCACTATGACGCGCAGAACAGGATCAGCGAGGCTGACCTGGAGCAGATCAAACGGATCCGTCCACTGGCGGAGCGTTTTGTCTTCGTCACCAATTCCTCTTTGGGTAAGGAAGAGCTTTCCAAGGTGGAGCCTTATGCGTCCGAAGTGATCCTTCGGGAAAATCATGGCTACGATTTTGCCGGCTGGAAGGAAGCGGTTCTAACCACTGGCTGGGAGAAGCTCCGCAGGTACGATGAGCTTGTGCTGATGAACAACAGCTGTTACGGCCCGGAATACGACCTGAACCAAGTGTTTGCCGATATGGAGGGCGAAAGCGTTGATTTCTGGGGGATTACAATGTTCCCCTACCAGCCCGACGGCAGTTATCTGAACAAGCCTTGTATCCATCCGCATGTCCAGTCCTATTTTCAGGTTTACAGAAAATCCGCGCTGGAACATCCCGCGTTCGAGAAGTTCTGGCGGGAGCTCCCGGTCAGCGACGACTTTATCGAGACGGTGGCGAACGGGGAGACGGCGCTGACCCATTGCCTGGAGACGGCCGGATTGAAATGGAGTGTTTATGTCAAGGAGAGCGAGATCCTCAACAGCTATCTCGCCTGCGGCTCCGTTCCCTATCACTATCCGTATGAGCTTCTTTTGCTGGGGTCGCCCTTTGTGAAAAAGAAGGCGGAACAGTATATGGATTTGGAGCAGGAGACCAAGCTCCGGGGGATGATGGCACAGCTGGGGCGTAAAGAATAGAGAAAGCCCCCCTGCATTAAGAAAGAGGAGAGCTATGAAAAGACTTATTGATAAAATCCCGTATTTTTCCGCTGTCGTCGTTGTACTCGTTCTTTGGAGCTGCCTGTCTGTTTTCTGTTATAAGTACTATTATTATCCATCTATTTTTGACTCTGCAACTGCCATTTTAAATGGCGCCAGTCTCGACCGGGCGGAATATGAACTGACCGATGGACTTGTTTATACTCAAGAAGTCACCTGTTGTGAAGAAGCGGAAGGAATCGCGCTTTATCTGACGGATTATGACCGATCAGCGGAGGGGATTATTAGCATCTCTGTTTATGCAGGTGACGGCTCTCTGCTTGTCGAGCGGGAATATCGGCCGGACGAGGTGCCGATGGCTGGTCCGCTGGAAATTCCTTTTTCAGAAACGCTTCCGTTTGCCGAACAAACGCTGCGGATAACAGTGGAAGGGACTGCTTCTGAAGGAAGAGGATTTTTCCTTTGGACAATCAATCCCGGAAAAAAAGACAAAGAACTGCTTTACTGCGGCACAGAACGTTTGCCTGCTAAAATGGCAGTAGGTGCGAGGCGAGGCTTCAATACAGCGGCTATTTGGGTATATTGGATCGCTGCTCTTATCGTGCTGCTCACAGCCGGAGTCGTGTACTGGCTGTGTTGTTTTAAAAAGGTGAAGATTCAGACTCTGTTTCTAGCAGCGGCAGCGGGATTGGGACTGTGTTATGCGGTTGTGTTCCCGCCCGGTACAGTACCGGATGAACCGGAGCATTTTTCTAGGGCGTACCGTTATTCTAATGTCGGCTTTGCCCTGCCTATTTCTGATGAAGCGGAAGAGATCATATGGACGCGGGAATGCGATTTGAAATTGAGAGGTGTTCCTGACACCGGATTTTCTTCAGATGCTTACCGTTATACATGGGGGAAACTGTTTGAGAGGCCGCAGGAAACCGAGCTGGTGAGGCGAGAGGTTCCTGCGAGCAATTCCTATCCTTTATTATATTTGTTTCCTGCCCTAGGGGTCTTTAC
>JAAWBP010000081.1 GCA_022792755.1 Oscillospiraceae bacterium
GGTAGGTCTCCTGGTTGGCCCAGTCGGTGCTGGCGTTGACGGAAACCGTGACGTCCGCCCCGACGGCACGAAGTTGCTGAGCGCAGATGTTGGCCATGTCGATCCGCACCTGGTCGCCTTCGCCGCAGTTGATTTTAAACCGGAGAGGGGTGCCCCCTTTCTGATAGATGCCGTCGTCACCCAGCTTCCAGCCTGCGGCTTCCAGCAAGCTGCGGGTTTTATCCGGCTGATAGCTGAATTTCTCCATCGCCTCGTTGTTGTAGGGGCCGGCCTGAAGCGGGGAATAGGCGGCTGTCCCATGCCCTAGGAGGACGCTCTCGATCACCGCCTCCCGGTCGATTGCATAGCTCAGCGCGTTCGGAAGCTCCCGGTTGTTTTTGAAAAGGTCGTTGTTGAAATTGTAGAGGATTCCCCGGTAATCTGCGGTCGCCATGTCGTAGACGGTGAAGCCTTCCGCCTGCCGGAACTGTTCTGCATCCTGCGGGGAGATCTGGGCGAAATCGAGCTCTCCGGATTGCAGCTGGAGGGCTCTCGTCTTTTCGTCGGCGACGATTTTGAAGATGATTTTGTCGATTTGGGGCACACCGTCAAAATAGGCGGTGTTTTTTTCTAAGGTGATGCTCTGCCCCTGATCCCAGTTTGTCAGCCGGTAGGGGCCGGTTCCAACCGGTTTCTGATTGAAGGGGTCGGCGGCGAGGTCTTTCCCCTCCAGAAGATGCTTCGGGAGGATGCCGATTGTCAGATAATCCAGAAGCGCCACATTTGGAGCACGCAGGGCGATTTTGACCGTCGTGTCGTCCGGCGTTTCGATCCCGGTGATATCCTCGTAATTCGACGCGATTTCGGAGAGGTTGTCCGGGTTCATGATGGCTTCCAGGGTGAATTTGACGTCGGCCGAGGTGAAGGCTTCCCCGTCGTGCCACTTGACGTCGTCCCGGAGATGGAAGGTGTAAGTGAGGCTTGCCGCGTCAAAGTTCCAATCTTTGGCCAGGCAGGGGATGATCTGATTGTTTTGGTCGCGGGCAGTCAGGCCGGAAAAGATCAGGGAGTTGATCTCCCCGTGTTCGTAAAGGGCCGGATTGATGCTGGTGTAGTCCCCGCTCCCGTAAACGAGGGTGTTTTCTTTTCCGCTGCCTTCAGCACAGGCGGCTAGGGAGCAGAGTAAAAGCGTACTGAGAAGCAAAGCGGCCAGCCGCTTTGCCTTTGTTATAAATTGCTGCATTTTCGGTTGTTTTCCTTTCGAATGTAATTTCCAAGGTCGGTGATACAGACGAGGGTGGCGATCAAAAAGAGCCCCGGTATGACGATCAGCCACCAGTTGCCGGTCATCAGCGCCCGGTCGGCTTGGGAGAGCAAACTCCCCCAGGATACGGTCTCCACCGGGAGGCCGATCCCCAGGAAGCTCAGGGTGGCCTCGGCGCCGATTGCCGCCCCGATGTTGGAGACCACCATAAACATCAGGGAGGAGACAAGGCCGGGAAGGAGATGCTTGATCAAGAGATACCAGAAGCCCGCACCCATTGTCCGGGCCGCCTCGATATAGACGCTGTCTTTCATCCGTTTTACCTCTGTCCGCACGATTTTTGCCATATTCATCCAGCCCGTTGCGCCGATTACCAGCGCCAGCGCAAACGGGTTGCTCTGGCCGATCGCAGCTTGCAGAAAGATGACGGTCAGGATCGAGGGGATGCTCATGACAATTTCAGAAAGCCGCATCATCGCGTCGTTGGCAGCCCGCGGCAGGCAGGCGCTGACACTACCGTAGACGACGGCGACCGCCGTTGAAACCGCCGCGGCAAGAAAACCGATTAGGAGGGAGATTCGCCCCCCGTACCAGATCATTGAAAAAACGTCCCGCCCCAGAGGGTCTGTCCCAAAAAAGAAGGAGGAACAGGGAGGGACAGACAGATGTGTAAGGTCGAGATACTGCGGGTCGTGGTTCATAAAAAGCTCTGCAAAGAGGCAGCCGACGAGGATTACCCCCAAAATGACGGAGGCTGCGACAGGGGGGCGGCTCCGTTTGGGTTTTGCGGGTTCTCCCGCCTGCGGTTCCGCCGGCTTGTATCCAACCAGCCGGAAGGGATTCTCGCTCAATGAAAGAACCCCCTTTTCGTCTGCCGCATCCTGGGGTCGATCCGGTCGTTGAGGAATTGGGCAGAGAAATTCGCCAGGATGACGACCGCGCCGGTCAGCAGGGTCAGAACCAGAAGCATGTTGTAGTCGTGATACTTTGCGCTTTCAAAGCAGAGGGAGCCGAGCCCGGGGTAGGAGAAAACCTTTTCGGCGATATAGGTACCGCCCAGGATGTGGGGGACGGAAACCGCCGCCAGGCTGATGAAAAAAGGCATGATGTTCCGCACACAGTGTTTCCAGAGGATCACCCGCCTGCTCAAGCCTTTGGTGCGGCAGAGCAGGACATAGTCCTGCTTCAGCTCTTCTAAAAGCTTGTTCCGGATCAGATAGGCGTAGTACCACAGATGGCTTAAAACCAGCACGGCGAGCGGGAGGATCAGATGCCGGAGCCGCCCGAAAAGATCGTTCGGCGAACCGATGGGATAGGCCCCGCCTGAAGGAAGCCATTTTAACAGGACACTGAAAAGAAGGATTAGGATCAGCGCGGCCCAGAAGGAGGGGATGCAGTGCAGAACTGTCCCGACCTTGCAGATCATCCGGTCGGCGAGGCTGTCCTCCCTGAGCGCGCAGAAGATCCCCAGCGCCAGCGCCAGCAGAAAGGTAAGCAGATACCCGCCTCCGCCCAGCAGAACAGTGTTAAAGCAGGTGTTGCTGATCACTTGGGAGACCGGTTGTTTGTACTGAAAGGAGATGCCGAAATCCCCCTGCGCGGCGTCTGCAATCCATCTGCCGTACTGGATGTAGATCGGCTGATCCAGCCCCAGCTTTTCCATGGCGGCCGCCCGCTCGACGCTGTTCATCCGTTCGGCGGATTCCCCGTAGTAAGAGCGCAGAGGATCGCCGGGGGCGAGCCTCGACATGTAAAAGACGGCCAAAGAGAGTAAAAAAAGGGCCAGCACCGCTTGAAGCAGTTTTTTAGACACTGTCAGAATGGTTCGTTTCAAGATGCGCCCCCCTTTTTTGACAGAAAAAAACGAAGAAAGGTTCCCGGCTTCCGCCGGAATACGCAATCTTCGTGATTCTGATCTTTATAATATATAATATTTGGAATAAAATACCGCCTGTTTTTGACCCGCATTCTTGCGGCTGGAGGGCCTTCATGACACCTCTGCTTCAGACGACAGAGTTACTATACCACGAGGTGGTTTTCCCTGTCAAGCATAGAGCCGCAAGAAAACGGAATCGATCGATTTCCGTATGCTTTTTTCCGCAATCGTTCTATTTTTGAACCTGGAGGAGAGAGCTGTGATCACCTTCCGCCCTCCAGGTTTAAATCCTGGTAGACGGCTTGGAGAGTGCCGCAGGAATCCTTGAATTTCTTCTGCTCCTCTTCGTTGAGCGGGAGCTCCAGCACCTTGCGGATCCCACTTCGGTTGACGATGCAGGGAACGCCGGCAAAAACGCCGTTTTCCCCGTATTCGCCGCGGAGCATGGCGGAGACGGTCAGGACGCTGTTTTCGTCCCCGAAAATTGCCTTTGTAATCCGGACCATCGCCATTCCGATCCCGTAATAGGTCGCTTTCTTTGCCTTGATGATTTCCTGCGCCGCCCCCCGCACCTCATCGCTGATCCGATTTAAATCGGCGTCGGAACAGTTGATATCGGGCTGGCTGCAAATTTCGCGGATCGGCTTGGTGGCGAGCATCGCCTGCGACCAGGGGACGAATTCGCTGTCGCCGTGCTCGCCGATGACATAGGCGTGGATGTTCCGCGGGTCGACCGAGAGGTGGTTTCCCAGCAGATAGCGCAGCCTCGCTGTGTCGAGCGCCGTGCCGGTTCCGAGCACCCGCCGGGGGTTGAAGCCGGAGAGGGAGCAGGTGATCCGGGTCATGATGTCGACCGGGTTGGTTGCCACCAGAAAGATGCCGTTAAAGCCCGATTCCCCGACCGGGTCGACGATGGAGCGGAACACCTCGGCATTGCGCTGGAGGAGGTTTAAACGGGATTCCCCCGGCTTCTGCGCGACGCCCGCACAGATGACGACGATGTCCGCATCCGCACAGTCGCGGTATTCCCCAGCGCAGATTTTCATGTGGGAGGAGGAAAAAGCTAAGCCGTGGTTTAAGTCCATCGCCTCCCCGCGGGCCCGCTCCCGGTCTAAGTCGATGAGGACGAGTTCGTCGCAGGCGCTTTGGTTCAAAAGGGCGTAGGCATAGCTCATTCCCACCATTCCGGCGCCGATGAGAACGACTTTTCGCTTGTCTGTTGCCATATAGGTTCCTTCTTTCCGTGTCAAATGAATGGTTGGACCTTATTTGATTTCCACTTTCCAGAGGCCGTGCAGGTTGCAGTAGGCAAAGGCGGCGACAGGCTCGTCTTCCTCCAGTGAAAAGACGGCGCGGGGCGCTTCATCCGGGAGAAGACCCTTCCGCTGCCCTCCCTTTTTGGTTTGCAGGTAGATCCAGCGGATCGAATGCTCTTTCGTCATCGGGTGGAAGGTCTCGCCGACCTCGACGGTCACCTTGTTTCCGTTTACCTTCACAATCGGAAGGTGTTTTTCCCCGGCGCCTTCCGAAGCGTTTGCCTCCAGCTGCTTCATCGGTTCCTTGCAGCAGAAGATGGGAACGCCGGCGCTGTGGATCATTCCGACGAGGTTGCCGCAGTGGGCGCAGATAAAAAATTTGTGGTCATCCATTTTGATTCCTCCTGTTTGATTGAGAACACATCTGCCTGCCGATCGTAAATCTGCGGGCGGACACGTTTTGATTGGAACATCTTGGGTTAGCATTCCCCTTTTTCGGGCAGAAAAACAGACGAAGCAGTTGTTTTTGCGTGAAATATCGGAAAGCCCCCGCTTTTTTGAGCGATCAGGAGAAGAATAGAAAAGAACTCCGTCAAAAAAACGTCAATGGAATTGCAAATTTTTTGACATTGCGGTATCATGATTGCAGAATAAAAGGCTGCTACGGGGAAAATGAATGAAGATTGAAATGATAGGGATCGATTATCAGAAGGCATCCGTCGGAGAGCGGGAACGGTTTGCACTGACCGCATCGAAATCGGCGGCGCTTGGGGCGGCGATGGTGAAACGGCATGGAGCGTCCGGCTGTGTGGTGCTTTCGACCTGCAACCGGACGGAGCTCTGGTGCAACGGGTTGTGCCGCTGCGAGCTGCAAGACGCCTGGCGGAGGGAGACTGGCTGCACACCGGCGGAGCTGGAACGCTTTTTCGCCGCCCGCTCGGGAATGGATGCGGTGCGGTACCTGCTGGAGTTGGGCTGCGGCCTTCACTCCCAGATTCTCGGGGAGGATCAGATTCTGACCCAGATCAAGAGCGCTGCGCAGGCGGCGCAGGAAGGGAGCTCAATTGATCCGGTTCTCGGCACCTTGTTTCGCGTTGCTGCAACGGCGGGGAAACGGGTGAAATCGGCCGTCCGCCTGACGGAAAAGAACCTGTCGGTGCCGCAAAGCGCGGTTGAGGCCGCCCGGCGCCTTACAGGGACGCTGCATGGGAAACACTGCCTCGTGATCGGAAACGGTGAGATGGGGCGGCTGACCTGCCGGCTGCTGGTGGAGGCCGGTGCGAATGTTTTAATGACGCTGCGGCAGTATAAAAAGAAGGACGCGGTTGTGCCGAAGGGCTGCCGGGCCGTCCCTTATGAGGAGCGCTACCGCTGCCTTTCCGAAACAGAGCTGCTGTTCAGCGCCACCCTCAGCCCGCACTATACCATCGAAGCGGAGGCGCTCGGCCGGACGCTTCGCGGGAAAAAGCTCCTCTGCTTTGACCTCGCGATGCCGCGGGATATCGACCCGGCGGCGGGCAGCTTGGAGGGGATTTCCCTTTATGATCTGGATCGCCTGGGCGTGGAGCCTTCCTGCGATCCAGACAGCTTGAGGCAGGTGGAGGAGCTGCTCTCAGATTATGCGGAGGAGTTTGAACGCTGGTACCATTTCCGGGAATTTGTCCCGGTGGTGGGAGAGGTGAGCGCCGCGGCTTCCGCGTTGACGGCTGCAAGGCTTGAGAAAACTTATAAAAAAGTGCCGCCCGAATTGAGGGAGCAGCTCCGACGGCAGACCGAAAACTCCGTTGAGAAAAGCTTTGCAAAGCTGCTGTACGGCCTGCGGGATCATCTGGACAGGGAGCACTGGAAAGCCTGCCTCAACGCCGTGCAGGATGTGATCGGGGAATGGCGGGAAGAGGAGGGACAGGGATGAACTATTTTCCGTTTTTTATCAATCTGGAAGGAAAAACTGTCCTGGCGGTCGGCGGCGGCCGGATTGCCGAAAGGCGGATTTCGGCCCTTCTCCATTTTGGATGCAAAATCCGGGTGATTTCCCCCGAACTGACCCCGGCGCTCAGCCGGTATGCGGCGGAGGGAAGGCTCGAATGGAGCGCCCGCCGCTACCGGACAGGCGATTGCAGGGAAGCTGATATCGTCCTTGCGATGACGATGGACGAAACGGTCAACCGCGCCGTCTGGGAGGACTGCAAGAGGGAAGGAGTCACCGTCAACGTGGCGGATAAAAAGGAGCTCTGCGATTTTTATTTCCCCGGGATCGTGATTGCGGACGAAGCGGTCATCGGCGTGATCGCGAACGGGGGCAATCACCGCCTGGCAAGTGAATTGACCGGGAAAATCCGGGAGGAATACGGAAGCAAAACGGCGAAGAAGGAGGCAGATAAATGAAGCGGATGATTACAGTCGGCAGCCGGGACAGCAAGCTTGCGGTTGCGCAGACGCTTCTCGTTATCGATGCGCTCAAATCCGCAGACCCGGAGCTTGAAATCCGGCTGCACACCCTGAAGACGACCGGCGACCGGATTTTAGACCGCACATTGGATGAAATCGGGGGGAAGGGGCTTTTTGTCAGGGAACTGGACGAAGCTCTCCTGGACGGCCGGATCGATTTGGCGGTTCACAGCCTGAAAGACCTTCCGATGGAGTGCCATCCGGATCTGGTTACAGCGGCCTATCTGCAAAGGGGAGACCCGCGGGATGCGCTGGTTTTGCCCGAGGAGGAACGCCCGCTTTCGGTGATCGGCACCTCCAGCTCCAGGCGGCGGCTCCAGGCGGCGGCGCTCTACCCCGAATCGTCCTTTCAGCCGGTGCGGGGGAATATCAACACCCGGCTGAAAAAATTGGACGGCGGGGAGTACTCTGCCCTGATCCTTGCCGCGGCGGGGCTGGTCCGCGCCGGGCTGGAGCGGCGGATCAGCCGCCTGTTCGCGCCGGAGGAAATCCTCCCAGCGGCCGGGCAGGGGATCCTGGCGGTGCAGTGCCGGAAGGGGTGCAAATCGCCCCTTTTCAAGTCGATCAACCACCGGAAAACCGAGCTCGCCGCGTTGGCGGAGCGGAGCTTTGTCCGGGCGCTCGACGGCGGCTGTTCCGCACCTACGGCGGCTTACGCGGAAATCAAAGGGAACGAGATCAAGCTCACAGGCTTTTACGCCGATCCGGAGGGCTCTTTTCAGGTGAAGGGAAGTTTAACCGGGTCTTCGGAGGAAGCCGAACGCCTCGGCGCCCGGCTGGCGGAAGAGCTGAAAGGAAAGACTGTGTAAATGATGCGGACGGGAACAATGGCTGTAAAGCGCAATGGTCTTGCAGCCTTTTGTTCAGATGATCGATGATGTGGAGGACTGGGATGAAAAGTCAGGGAAAGGTCTGGCTGGTGGGCGCGGGCCCGGGCGATCCGGGCCTGTTGACGCTGAAAGGAAGGGCGGTTTTGAACCGGGCGGAGGTGGTCGTCTACGACCGGCTGGCTGGGGACGGCGTGCTGGCGATGATCCCAGCCGGTGCCGTTCGGATCGACGCGGGGAAATCCGCTGGGAACCACCCTTTGCCGCAGGAGGAGATCAACCGGCTTTTAATCCGGTACGCCGCAGAGGGGAAACGAGTTGTCCGGCTCAAGGGCGGCGATCCCTTCCTGTTCGGCCGGGGCGGGGAAGAGGCGGAAGCCCTCTGTGGCGCGGGAATCCCTTACGAAGTGGTTCCCGGCGTCACGGCCGCGTCCGCTGTCTCGGCTTATTTCGGCATCCCGGCGACCCACCGGAGGGAGGCATCCTCCCTCCATCTGATCACCGCCCACCGGAAAAAGGGCGGAGAGAAGCCGGTCGATTACAAGGCCCTGGCATCTCTTGGGCCGGAAGCGACTTTGGTCTTCTTTATGGGAACCGGCGTTTTGGAGGAGCTCTGCACCGGATTGATCGGTGCCGGGATGCCCCCCGACACTCCGGCGGCGTTGCTGATGAAAGGGACATCTTCCAGACAGCGGAAGGTCGTTGCGGAGCTCGATTCTCTTCCCCGTCTGGCG
Organism: Oscillospiraceae bacterium; assembly: GCA_022792755.1. GTDB lineage: Bacteria > Bacillota > Clostridia > Oscillospirales > Ruminococcaceae > Metaruminococcus_A. Next base: position 8,385 of record JAAWBP010000081.1, read on the forward strand.
GATCAGTGCGGGCTGGAAACGCCGGGGTTGGTGGTGGTCGGGTCGGCCTGCCGCCTGTCTGAAACGCTGTCCTGGGTGGAGAAACGTCCCCTCCACGGCGCACGGGTTTTCGTCACCCGCCCGCGGGATAAGGGGTCGGTTTTGTCGGAGCGGCTTTCTGAGCTGGGCGCGGAGGTGGTCGAAATCCCGGCGCTCCGCACCGAAATTCTGGAGCCGTCCGACGATTCGTTTTGGAGCCTGGAGCGGCTTCAAACGTACAACTGGATCGTTTTTTCCAGCCCGGTGGGGGCCGAAGCTTTCTTTCAGTTTCTCCGAAGGGAACGGATCGATATCCGTGCGTTGTCCGGGCCCCGGTTTGCGACAGTGGGGGAAAAGACAAGGAACACGCTGGAGGACAAGGGCGTCATTGTGGAGTGCTGTCCGGAGGAGTTCAACGGGCAGGCTTTAGCAAAAGTCCTACTGCCCCGACTGAGCAGGGAAGACAGGGTTTTGGCTCTCACCCCGCAGAACAGGGAAAGTGCGGTTGTCTCCGCTCTGCGGGCAAAAGGTGTGCTCTGCGATACGGTGGCGGTTTACCGAACGGTTTTGGAGGAAGGAGGATTCTTCCCTCAGCTTTGGCCGGGGGATTACGCCGCCTTTGCTAGTGCGTCGGCGGTGGAAGGATTCGCTGAGATGGCGGGCGGACAACCACTTTCCGGCCTGAAAGCGGTCTGCATCGGAAAACAGACCGCCGCCGCTGCAAAACGGTTCGGGATGGCGGCGGTTATTTCGGAAACAGAAACGGTTAATAGTATGATCGATCGACTGGTCGAATGTCATTTAAAGGAAAGGGCGGGACAGTTATGGTAAACAGACCGAGGAGGCTCCGGGCAACGCCGGCGCTGCGGGGGATGGTGCGGGAGACCAGGATGAGCGCCGACTCCCTGATTTATCCCATCTTTGTAAGGGAAGGAAAAGGGATCCGGGAGGAAATCCCATCGATGGAAGGGCAGTACCGCTACAGCGTGGACACCCTTCCTTATGTGCTGGAGGAAACGGCGAAGGCGGGGGTGCCCAGCGTGATGCTGTTCGGAATCCCCGGTGAAAAGGACGAATGCGGCAGCGGCGCCTATGCGGAGGACGGGATCATTCAAAAGGCGCTTCGGACAGCGAAAAAAGAGATGCCGGAGCTCACCTACATCACCGACGTTTGCATGTGCGAATATACCTCCCACGGGCACTGCGGGGTGCTCGACGGCCAGGAGGTCGACAACGACCGCACCCTGCCTCTCCTCGCCCGGACGGCCCTCTCCCATGTGCGGGCCGGGGCCGATATGGTCGCCCCCTCCGACATGATGGACGGCCGGGTCGCGGCGATCCGGGAAACGCTGGATCAAAATGGCTTTTCCGGCATCCCCATCATGTCCTATGCGGTGAAATACGCCTCCGCCTTTTACGGGCCCTTCCGGGAGGCTGCGGGCTCGGCCCCCGCTTTTGGCGACCGGAAAAGCTACCAGATGGATTTCCACAACCGGAAAGAGGCGCTGAAGGAAGCGCTGTCCGATATCGTGGAAGGGGCGGATATCATCATGGTAAAACCGGCCTTGTCCTATCTCGACATCATCCGCGAGGTTGCAAATCTCAGCAATCTCCCGGTCGCCGCCTACAGCGTCAGCGGGGAATATGCGATGATCAAAGCGGGGGCAAAGCTTGGCGTGATCGACGAGGAGAAGCTGATCGCAGAGACGGTCGTCAGCATCTTCCGGGCGGGGAGCAATATCCTTTTGAGCTATTTTGCGAAGGAAATCGCCGCTATGATCCGAGAGGGGAGGATTGGATGATGACAAAGTCAGAGCGCCTTTTTGAGCGGGCCGTTCAGAGGATTCCGGGCGGGGTGAACAGCCCGGTGCGGGCCTACCGTTCGGTGGGCGGAACGCCGCGGTTTATCGAGCGGGCTGACGGCGCATCCGCCTGGGATGCAGACGGCAGGCGTTACACCGATTACATTGGTTCCTGGGGGCCGATGCTGCTGGGGCACAACCATCCAGCAATCTGGGAGGCAGTCTGCAAAGCCGCTGAAAAGGGCTTGAGTTTCGGCGCGGCGACCGAGGCCGAGGTGGAGATGGCGGAGCTGATCTGTTCGCTGGTGCCGTCGGTTGAGATGGTGCGGATGGTCAACTCCGGCACCGAAGCGGTGATGAGTGCGATCCGGGCCGCCCGCGGCTATACCGGCCGGGATAAAATCATTAAATTCGAGGGCTGCTATCACGGGCACTGTGACGCCATGCTGGTCAAAGCGGGCTCCGGTGTGATGACGGCGGGGATTCCGGACAGCGCCGGGGTGCCGGCCGGATGTGCGGAAGACACCCTGACGGCGGCTTACAACGACCTCCATGAGGTGGAGCGCTTGTTTGAAGAGAACAGAGGAAAGATTGCCGCCCTGATCCTGGAGCCGGTCGCGGCCAATATGGGGGTGGTACTGCCGCAGGAAGGCTTTTTAGAAGGGGTGCGCGCCCTTTGTTCTAGACACGGCGCAGTCTTGATCTTCGATGAAGTCATCACCGGGTTCCGGCTTGGGATCGGCGGCGCGCAGGGATTTTACGGGATAACCCCTGATCTGACGACTTTCGGGAAGATCATCGGGGCGGGGATGCCGGTCGGCGCTTACGGCGGGAAGCGGGAGATCATGGAATGCGTTGCCCCTGTGGGCCCGGTTTATCAGGCGGGAACGCTGAGCGGGAACCCGGTCGCCATGGCCGCGGGGCTGGCGCAGCTGCGGATTTTGAAGGGACATCCGGAAATCTACGAAAAGCTCGGGCGGCTGGGGGATTCCTTCCGACTGGGAATGAAAAAAGTCCTGGAGCAGACCGGTGCGAAAGCACAGGTGACCGGAACCGGCTCGCTTGCCTGCCTCTTTTTCACAGAGGAACCGGTTATTGACTATCCTTCGGCGAAAAAGAGCGATACGGAACGGTTTGGCCGGTACTTTCACCATCTTCTCAAGAGTGGAATCCACGCCGCGCCGTCCCAGTTTGAAGCAATCTTTTTCTCGAATGCCCACACGGAGGAGGATATTGCCGCTTTTCTCGACGCGGCGGAAGCGTTTTTTAGGGGAGAAGATTGCCAGCGGCCTGATTGAAAAGGGGAGTGCAAAAGAATGGAGTGGAGAGATGGCGGAGAATAAAACCAACGTCATGCGGATTTTAGACCGGGCGAAGATCCCTTATACGGCTCATTTTTATGGGCACGAGGACGGACAAATTGACGGTGTTTCAGTTGCCGGAAAGCTGGGACAGGATCCGAGGCGGGTCTTTAAGACACTGGTGACCAAGGGAAGCTCAGGGACTTACCGCGTTTTTGAGGTGCCGGTGGAAAAGGAACTCGACTTGAAAAAGGCGGCGAAAGCTGCGGGGGAAAAATCGGTTTCGATGATCCACGTCAACGAGATCAATGTGGTGACGGGATATATCCGGGGCGGTTGTTCGCCGATTGGAATGAAAAAACAGTTTTCCACCTTTTTAGACGATTCCGCCAGAGAATTTCAGACCGTCATGATCAGCGGTGGAAGGATCGGGGCGCAGGTGGAGCTGAATCCGGAGGATCTGCTTCAGCTGGTAAGAGGGAGTTATGCCTCCTTAACCCTGTAATTGATAAAATCGCAGCCTTCCGATCAACCGATCGGAAGGCTGCGACTTTTACAAAAAGTTAATTCTATATTAATTTCAACAAACCAGAAACAGCTTGTCGTCAAATCATATAGCTGTTGGCATACCGCTCTTTCTGCTGATCCAGAATATCTTGTAAGGTAATACCGTCGAGGTACTCGTTGATGACGCGGCTCAATCCCTGCCAGACCGGAAGGGTCGGGCATTCTCCGCTGCGCTCGCATTGGACAGGATCGTGGTCAAGGCAGGCTACGGGCGACAAGTTCCCCTCGGTGAGCCTCAAAATCTCCCCAACGGTGCATTTGTCCGGCGACTTGACAAGCCGGTACCCGCCTTGAAAGCCCCGGCTGGCTTGGAGAAGATCGGATTTGTTTAAAACCGGGATGATCTGCTCCAGATATTTTTTTGAGATGTTTTGACGCTCTGCAATATCCCTAAGCGCGATAAAATCGTCGTTCCCGTGTTCTGCCAGGTCTATTAGCATCCGAAGCGCATACCGTCCTTTGGTAGAAATTTTCATTTCAGTCGTTTACGATACGGAGGATTTTGCAAAAAAACAAAGCGTTTTGCCCCTGGTATCGGCCCTTCCTTTCTTCTTCATACGGTTGATAATCCTATAATACCATATATTTCATAGGTTTTCAAGCCCCGAAGAGCGCGAGAACCCATTCAAATTGGAAAACAAGTGGGGTCGGAAAGGCTGATATAGCCTGATATAGGCGGCTGTTTTATAAAAGATGGGATTTAAATCGCGCCTTGTAGCGCAGATCGATTTCGGTGTGTTTTTTGTTGCCTGGGTGGAAAAGCTTTGTTCTCCTCTTGTGTAATAAAAAGAAAACGCCTGGAGCGTGAATTGGCTCCAGGCGTTGCCGGAAAGGAAACTGCGGTAAAAAGAGAATGCCTTGTCGCGGGCGGCGGTTTTATGAAAAGAAAAAAGTCTGGAGCGCGAATTAGATCCGGGCGTTGCCTGGTTATCCGCCGAACCGGAAGGAAGGAAGCCCCTTTACGCCCGGACGAACGGCAAAGAGCGAGCCGCCCAGCGGGTCAATTTCACGTTCCTGCGGGCTGCTGTTCTCCCAGGCGGTGGTGAGATATAGGATGGAGAAATCGGCGCCGCCGAAGGTGGGGCAGGTCACTTTCCGTGTGGGAACCGTGACCTCGGCCAGTACATTCCCGCTTTCTGGGTCGGCACAGATCACCTTCCCGCCGCCGAACAGGGCGATCCAGAGATTGCCGTTTTCGTCAATCGTCATCCCGTCCGGAAGCCCTGATTCCTTTGGAACGGTTACAACCGTCCGCGGATTGGAAATCGAGCCGCTGGAAAGGTCATAATCGTAAGCGGTTACCCCATAGTTCAGGGAATCGATGTAGTAAAGAACCCGATGGTCGGCACGAAAACACAGGCCGTTCGAGATGGAAACGTCACTGAGCAGTGCCCGGCAGGAGCCGTCCGGCGACACGGAGTAGAATCCGCCGGGGATGCTGCCCCCATCCGGCAGGGGCGTGTAGCAGGTTCCGGCGAGGAAGCGCCCTGCGGGGTCGCATTTCCCGTCGTTGAAACGGTTCGGCGTTTCTGGCTCCGGGTCGATGATTTTGGTTTTTTTGCAGGAAACATCTTCAAGTTCGAGGAGATAGACGCCGCTTTTCAGCGCGCCGACCAGACCGCCGCCTTTGCGGAACGCAACAGTCCCGATCGGCTCCTCGCAGGAGAAGCACTCATCCCGCCCGGTCGCAGGATCGAAGCGATGCAGTTCTCCGACATTGATATCGACCCAGTAGAGCCGCGCCTCCTCTTCGTTCCAGAGCGGCCCTTCGGCGAGCTCGGCATTGGCCTTTAAAATCAATTCTGCCTTCAGTTTTTCCATAAAAATCACCCTGCGATACGACTTCGATATAAAAGAAATCTCTCTTTTACGTCCATATCGCTCCTTTCTGTCTTGAATCGTTTATTATATTTCATCGGCAGAGTGAAATACTGCCAATTTTATATGGTTTCGGGAAGATCGGGACGGCGGAGGACGCTTCCAACGATCCGGCGCGTCAGCTTGAGATGGAATGGGGAAAAGAATTGAGTGACCGGCCCGGTGAGGAGGGCGCCTGCAATGGTTCCTACACCAATGACGCCGCCCAGCAGAAAGCCTGTGGTCACCAGCATTAAGTCAACTGCGATCCGGATCCAGCGAAAGGCGATATGAGTTTTGTCGCTGATTACGATAGAGGCAAGATCATTCGGACTGACGCCGACGTCGGCATTTATCACCATCGCCAGTCCAAAGCCCATGATGATACAGCCGCAGAGCATCACGGCCACACGAACCCAGAAGTTTAGGCTGCCGTTGAGGAAAGGCGAGAGCAGGAAAGAAACCAGGTCGATGATCGGTCCGCAGATAAAGATAGCGGCGACCGTGCCGATTTTGATATGCTGTCTGGCGAAGATCAAAATCACCAGCAGATAGGTGAAGTTGATCCCCATATGGGCGATTCCGTTCGAGATATGCAGAGTGTCTGCGACTCCCTGCATAAAGACGGCAAACGGATCGGAGCCGGTATCCGACAGGACAAAAATACTCGTGCCGGCTGCAATCACCGCCATCCCGATCAGAAAAAGAACCAGGCGAGTGACGAGTTCCGGGAGAGAACGCTTGTTGACGGCAGCTTTTTTCATGAACTACCTCCTTATACGGCATCGGAACTCTCTGATGCCTTCGAAGCTGTAGAAACCGCTTTTTCCCACCGGCGGCTTTTCCAAAGCCCGGTGGCGACCAGGCCGCGGAGGACGTCGTCCATCGCCATGCCGATCCAGAGCCCGACGATTCCCATCCCGCAGACGGTGGAAAACACAAATCCCAGCCCACAGTTGACCAGCCAGATCGAGCTGGTGGCGACGATCATCGGCCAAAAGACGTAACCCGCAGCCCGCAGGCCGTAGTTGAAGGAGTGATTGAACGACCGCCCGATGTTGACGGCGATGCAAAGGGCGAACAGGGGTGCGGAAATGGAGATGATCTCCTCGCTGGAGGTAAACAGCCCCATGATCGGGCGGTGAAGGAGAAAGATCAGGGTTGAAATTGCAGCGTTGCAGAGAAAGATCGCACGCCACTTTCGTTTGATGTACCGGTAAGCTTCGTCAAACTTTCCAGCGCCCATCATCTGCCCGGAAATCACCTGTGCCGCCTGCCCGATCGACATGCCGATGACGTAGGCATAATAGTCCACGGTGTTGACATAAACCTTAGCAGAGAGGGCAGCGGCGCCGAAAGCGGTCAGGAACCCGGTCGTGACCACCTGTGAAAGCATATACGAAATCCCTTCCGCCCCGGACATAAACCCGATGCGGATGATTTTACCGAGCGTCCGGGGGCGGATCCTCCAAAGGTTGGAGAGATGGTAATGGCTGAACTTCTCCCGGATGAGGAGAAGGACGAGCAGAACGACGCCGAGCGTTTCGCTGATGAAGCGGATCACCCCGACCCCGTCGGTTCCGTGGAGCGGGAAAGGGAAGGGCTGAAAGATGACGAAGTAGTTGCCCAGCACGTTGACGACGTTGATGATCATGACGACCGCCATTGGGATTTTTGCGTTTCCATAGCACCGGAACAGGATCGAAATGATGCTGGAGACCGCAATCATAACCGACGCACCGCCGACCCACTGTAAATATACGATCGCTTCACCAATGAGCCCCGGTTCCAGCCCCATCAGCGCTAAGACCGGGCCGGCTGCAAAAATGAGGAAGATGCTGACAGCTCCTCCCAAAAGAACGCTGATCCCCACGGAGTTCATACTGACCAGCCCGGCATCTTCCCGCCTTTGTGCGCCCAGGCTCTGGTTGATCACGATCGCCGCCCCCGACGAAATCATCGTAAAGGTAATCAGGACGACGTTCATGATTTGGTTCGCCACCCCTACGGCGGCAACTGCGTTGTCGGAGTAATTTCCCAGCATAAAGACGTTGACTGTCCCTAAGAAGTTGCGGAGCACCTGCTCGATCAGGATCGGGAGAGCCAGCGAAAAAAGGGTGATTTGCTTTTCGGTTTTCTGCATGATGTAACAGCCTTTCTAAAATGAAGAAGAGGGATGGTAGTTGAATTTTTATCCATCGAAAACATTTATAGTAAATCAATATCTTTATTATTATAGAGTGTCGGAAAATAGAAGTCAATCACCTAGCAGGAAGATAGGGAGTGAAAATCGAGCAGAATGTGAAAGATTACAGTCCTGAGGCGCTTGGCACAGATCGAACCTTCGTCTGTCGCTCGCTTCGTCCTGCAAAACATAAATCGGCAAAATCGGCGCATTCTATATACCGGGTGAATAGGAATGCGAAGATGGAAGGAATATTCGATCGTCTGTGCGATAGGATCTCTCGGCTACGGCTTTTTGGAGATATTGTGGCGTGGATTTACTCATTGGTCTATGCTGATCGCCGGCGGCGTCAGCCTGCTCTGGCTTTATATCTTAAACGTCAAGAAATTTTCCATGAAGCTCTGGAAAAAATGTATCTGCGGCATGGGGATCATTACGGCGGTTGAGCTTGTGACCGGGCTTTTGGTCAACCGCGTTTTTAATCTGAAGGTCTGGGATTATTCCAAAAAACGGGGGAATTTCTTGGGACAGGTCTGCCTGCAATATTGTTTTTTATGGTTTCTGCTCTGTGTTCCGGTGTTTTTTCTGTGTAAACGTTTAAAAAAACGACTGTTCCGCCTATAATATCGTTGGAGGCAAAACCGTTCCAGAGCGTCAGAAAAAGGCGTGCCGGCCGGGAGTCAGCCGGTCTGCGATCAAACGGGAAAGGTATTTGTCTTGTCCTGAAAAATTTTGTCTGCCCTTGTCAACCGGGGACAATTACAGTATAATAATGATTCAGGAGATATTGTGGGGGATAGTTGCATGGCGTATCGAAAAAAGGCTTATGTTTTGGGGAAAAAGAAACCCAAAGGCCATAGAAAGGTTTTTGTTCTTTCTATGCTTGTAGTTGCATGTATTTTGGTTGGCGTGGCTACAGTGGCGGCGCTGGCCGATGGGCAAGACAGCGGAAGCATCGTTGAGGAGTCGTCTTTGACACCCGAGGGCATCATGGAGGACTGGCAGAGCCAGCAGGCTTCCTCTTCGGCACAGTCTAAGGTGGAATCCTCCTCGTCGTCGGGATCGGAGGATCGGTTGTCTCCTTCCTTGCCGGAATCTGACGCGGATAACCAGTACCAGCCGACGAGTGGGAATCCCCCGGCGGAAGTAGGGGCAGAGGCAACTCACGACCAGCCGGTGCCGGAATCGGCTGCGGCAGACCGCTCTTATTTTGACGACGCTTTGTTTATCGGCGATTCCCGGTCGGAGGGCTTCAAGCTCTACAGCGAGCTCGACAACGCGACCTATTATGTTTATAAAGGTCTTTCGGTCGAAACAGTCAACAGTAAGGCTGTGATTAACGCGCCAGACGGAACACGGCAGACGGTGATGAACGCCTTAAAGCAGAAGCAGTTCGGCAAGGTTTACATCATGCTCGGGATCAATGAATTGGGCTGGTCCAGTACGGATATCTTCATCCAGAAGTACGCCGCATTGGTGGAGGCAGTGAAACAGTATAATCCCAACGCGGTCGTCTATGTCCAGTCGATCCTCCCAGTCTCAAAAAAGAAGGCGGGAGACCCGGTTTATAACAACGAGAACGTCAACCGTTTCAACAGCTTGATCCAGGAGATGGTCAAGCAGCAGGGCGTGTATTATGTCAATCCGGCGGAGGCTGTCATGGTTGACGGGATGTTGGCCGACGAGGCCAGCGCTGACGGAGTACATTTAAATAAAAAATACTGCTTGATTTGGCGGGATTACCTTGCCACGCATACCGTCAAACAGTAAAAGACAGAAGGAGAAGATGTATGAAAAAAATTGCAGTTGCGTTGATTTCGGTGGTTTTTCTTTGCCTCATGGGCGGATGTGACGGCGCTCCGGCTGAAAATGTGGACATTGACAAGGCGGTGAACGACCTCAGGGAGCAGATTGCGTACCAGGACGAGCTGAGCCAGCTGACCGACAAAATGTTTGACAGCGTCTATCAGATCGACCGCTCGCTTGTGAAGAAGGCGGTGGCCTACACCAGCTCAGGCGCTACGGCGGAGGAGATCGTCGCCATTGAAATGAACAGCGCCGAAGATGTCAAGACGGCTGAAACAGCGCTCAAAGACCGGCTGCAATACCAGAAGGACGGCTATTCCGATTACGGCCCGGAAGAGGTGCCGAAGATCGACAACGCGGTCATCAAGAGCAGCGGGTGCTACATTTTTATGAGCGTTTCGAACGACCACGGAAAAGCAGCGGAGATTATCGGCTCCTATTTGGGCTGAGATCGTGTGTGAAAAAAGAGATTCCTTCTTTTGAAGGAATCTCTTTTTTGTTAGGAAATAAGGTTCTTTCACGGTTGAAATAAAAGATGACTCTAATGATTGGTTTTGAAAATTGTTTTTTATTTGAATTTTTAAATGATCTGTGTTACCCTCAATTAACAAGGGCAGACATGGTTTTTCAGAGGCGGGAAGCGCCCCTGACTGTGTTATCCTCCTTGCTTTACGAAAGTAAAGCTGCGTCGTCTGCCTTGTCAGGA
>JAAWBP010000082.1 GCA_022792755.1 Oscillospiraceae bacterium
AAACTCCTTAAAACAAAGGCGCTTAACTGATTCACAGCCCAGATCTTCAAAAGCGATCACTTCACAGGAGGTGATGCACTGGCAGGCAAGAGCCCCAGCTCCGCCAATCGCACAGAAATAAACAGCGCCGTTGCGGCAAACCGCATCCCGCACCGACTGGCTCCGCTCCCCTTTTCCCACCATCGCAGTGAGGCCGAGGTCGAGCAGCCGCGGGGCAAAACCATCCATCCGCCCTGAAGTCGTCGGCCCACAGGAACCGATAGCCAGCCCCTCCGGCGTGGGAGTGGGCCCGGCGTAATAAATGACAGCGCCGTCCAGCTCGAAGGGCAAAGGCTTTCCCGCATCCAGCAGTTCAAAAAAACGCTTATGCGCCGCATCCCGTGCGGTGTACACCGTCCCGCTGAGATAGACCTGGTCGTTGACCCGCAGCTTTGGGGCGTATTGTTTCAGCTCATCCGTTTTGATGTGATACGATGCTATTTTAACCACTCCTTAAATTTTCCAAAGAAGTCGACGTTCCCGCTCCGATGCACCGGCGCGCTCCCGGTCGTTTTTCTCTGCAAGGGTACAGCCGGTTTTTCAGCCGGACTCTCTTCCTGGAGCGCTGGAGAAGGCTGACTCATGCCGAAAGAGTCCAACGTGCCGTTTACATCGTCGAACGACCGCTCGATCCGGCCGATCTCCTCGTGCAAACTCCCGGTGAGCTGCTCAAGAGAACGGCTGATCTGCCCGATCCGGCGTTGGAACTGATCCAAGTCAGCCCGCACCTGGACTGCGGACTGCTTTGCGTCCTCGACGATCCTGCCCGCTTCCTCCTCCGCTTCTTCCTTTAAATGAAGGGACATCTGCTGCGCTTCGAGCATGATATCGCTGATATCCTTTGTCAGCGCGTCGTATTTTTCGACCTTGCTCTCCGCCTCGCCCAGCCGGCGGTTCAGCTCGTTGTTTTTCAAAACCAGCTCTGCATTTTGGTTGTTCTGAGCCGTGACCCTCTGTTTGAGCTGGGAAATCTCCATCTCATTGTCATTGCGGTTGTCGACCAGCCGGCGGACAACCGACTCTAGCGCTTCTGTTTTTTTATCCGCTTCCTCGAGCTGCCGTTTCAGCTCCAAAAGGACGCTGTGCGCTTCTGAGAGCTTTTCCTCTTTCTCACGCTTTTCCGCTTCGGCCGTCCGGCCCTGTTCCTCCAGCTCCTCGATTGCCTCCTGGTGGGTTTCGTTGAGCTCTTTGATGCACTTCACCACATCCTTTTTGGAAAATCCAAAAAGGGCAGACTTGAATTTATAACCAAACTCCATATTCACTCTCCCATGTCCGGCCGTCGGACAGAATCTCTCACAACACTTTAAGGTATAGTATAACATCCAACCCAGAAGGATTTCAATACCTGTTTTCCGATTCTGCCAAAATAGTTTCAGGATATCTTTTCACAGGTGCAGAAACGCAAAGGCATTCTCATCATCCGGAGTAGCAAGACACCCGCCAAAAAGCGTTTGCTTTTCGGCGGGTGTCAATTTCCCACAAAGCATCCCCTCGGATGCCCCTCTTTACAAGATTCTGTTATCCCACAGGTTACGCGGAAATAATCCGGGCGCGGATAATCCCTTCAACCGCTTCCAGCCGCCCGACCAACTCTTCCGGAACCTCTTTTTCCTTTAAGTCGATGATGGTGTATGCATAATCGCCTCTCGAGCGGTTCGTCATATTCTCGATGTTGATGCCGATTTCCGCAAAAGAACCGGAAATCCCGTGGAGCATCTTCGGGATGTTCTGGTGGATGATGCAGATCCGCGCACCGCCGTTGCGGGGAGCGGAGACCACCGGAAGATTGACGGAATTCGCAATGTTCCCGTTTTCGAGGTAATCGATCACCTGAACGGCGGCCATGCTCGCACAGTTGTCCTCCGATTCAGGGGTGGAAGCCCCCAGGTGCGGGATTGCGACTACACCCTTTGCGCCGACTGTTTTGCTGTTCGGGAAATCGGTTACATAACGGCCCACCTTTCCGCTCTCCAGTGCGGAAAGAATTGCATCGTCATCCACCAGCTCCCCGCGCGCAAAGTTCAAAATCCGCACGCCGTCCTTCATCATGGAAATAATATCGGCGTTGATCATCTGCTTGGTGTCGGCGTTATACGGAACATGGACCGTGATATAATCGCAGTTTTTGTAAATGTCATCCACATTCTTGGTGTGGATGATGCTGCGGGAAAGCGCCCAGGCGGCATCCACCGAAAGGTACGGATCGTACCCCAAAACCGTCATCCCCATGCTTTTCGCCGCATTGCAGACCATGACGCCAATTGCACCCAAGCCGATTACGCCGAGGGTTTTCCCTTTGATTTCAGGCCCGACAAACTGGCCTTTCCCCTTTTCCACCAGCTTCGGGATCGCCTCCCCCTCTCCGTTCAGGGACTGGGCAAAGCTCAAAGCGTCCGGCACGTTTCGGGAGGAGAGGAGCAGCCCGAGAATGACCAGCTCCTTTACCGCATTCGCGTTGGCGCCGGGGGTGTTAAAGACCACGATCCCCTCTTTGGCGCAACGGTCAAGCGGGATATTATTGACACCGGCGCCGGCGCGGGCAATAGCGAGCAGGTTCCGGCTGAACTCCATGTCGTGCATAGCAGCGGAACGGACCAGGATCGCGTCGGGATCCTGGACATCTCCCCCGACATTGTATTTGGCGGGATCAAAATGCTTTAAACCCGCTTTGGAAATTTGATTCAAAGTGTGAATTTGGTACACGGATGTTCCCTCGTTTCATTCAGTTGTTGGCTTCAAACTCTTTCATAAAGGCAACCAGAGCCTCCACACCCTCCAACGGCATGGCATTGTAAATCGAAGCGCGCATTCCGCCGACGGTGCGATGCCCTTTTAAGTTAATCAGGCCCCGCGCGGAGGACTCGGCGACAAATTTTTTATCCAGCTCATCGCTTCCAGTGATAAAGGGGATATTCATGATGGAGCGGTCTTCTTTCGCCACCGTGCCTTTGAACAGCTTGCTGGAATCCAGAAAATCGTAGAGGAGCTGCGCCTTTTTTTCGTTGCGCTCCTTCATCTTCTCCAGCCCGCCGATTTCTTTAATCCACTCGAGAACCAGCTTGCAGATATAAATCGCATAGGTCGGAGGGGTGTTATAAAGAGAATCGTTGTCCGCATGGATTTTGTAATCGAACATCGTCGGAGTCGCTTTCATCGCTTTCCCGATCAAATCCTCCCGGATGATGACGACAGTGAGGCCGGCAGGGCCCATATTTTTCTGAGCGCCCGCGTAAATCAAACCGAATTTCGACACATCGACCGGCTCGGAAAGGATGCAGGAGCTCATGTCCGCCACCAGCGGGACATCCCCCGTCTCCGGGATTTCGCTGAAGCGGGTTCCGTAGATGGTGTTGTTCCAGCAGATGTGGAAGTAGTCGGCATCCTTTGTAAAGGAGGCCGGATCGAGCTTCGGGATATAAGAAAACGTCTCATCCGCGCTGGAAGCGACGACATTCGCCTCCCCGTAACGCGCGGCCTCCTGATGCGCTTTTTTCGCCCACTGGCCGGTGATGACGAAATCCGCCTTACCGGAACCAGTCATGAGGTTCATCGGGATCATCGCGAACTGGGAGGAAGCGCCCCCCTGCACAAACAGCACTTTATAGTTTTCCGGAATCCCCATCACCTCGCGAAGCAGTGCTTCACATCCCTTGATGATGGCGTCATACTCTTTGGAGCGGTGGGACATTTCCATAACGGACTGGCCGCTTCCCTGATAGTCGAGCATCTCCTCCGCAGCTTTGGCCAGTACAGCCTCCGGCAACATAGAAGGTCCCGGGCTGAAATTGTAAACTCTACTCATTGTTCAATACCCTCCAAAAATTCTTCACTCATAAAAAACGGAAATATTACCTTCTATTATATTTTTTATAAAAAAATTAGTCAATCCTTTTCCTTATGCTATTGACGTGAATTGTAGAAGCCTCCTAAATTTTGTGCTTTTTCATGCGAATATCTGATGAATTTGTTTTCGGGAAAAGAGCAGGCAAAGGGGGGAAGAGGTTTTAACGCCATTTTACCTTCCGATCAGGATCCAAGCCATTGAATCCTGATTGACGATATGATACACTAGGGAGCGGAATAACTCATGTCAGGAGGCTTCTCATGAAAAAGGCCCTGTTCATATCTGCTATTTTGCCGCTTTTTGCTTTTCTGTTTTCGGGATGCAGCGAATCAGCGCCGGAAATCCCTTTAAAAACCGCAGTTGCTCAGGTTTACTCTCAAGTCCTCGATCCTTACGGGGAAGGCTGGCTGTCGGAATTCGACGAGCAGAGGGCAGTGGAGGAGCTTGGAATCAGCGCCGCACTATACACCGAATCAAGCGTATACGCATCTTCCAAACCCAGCCGCTGTACCCTTCTGGCCGGCTTTTGCCCGGCCGAGGAAAAGGCCGATGTCTTGCAGGAGACTCTCCAAAAAGTCAAGGAAGGCGCGGTCATCGCCTTCGACGGATATCTTCCCGATCAATACCAGATCGCCAAAAGCGCCGAAATTAAACAGTACAATGGTTATTGCTTCCTCATTATGACCGAAGACAATGAAAAAGTGTCTCGGGCTTTGGAGGAAGCGCTGAATGGAAGGTAATTTCCTTCGGTTAAGCGAGCCTTGACAGGGAAAGAATCACCACTTGCGACCTCGTCTTATCTTCCCACGGTACAGCAGGGATTACCACAGTTAAAAAGCAGCTGCCTTTTGACTGTCAGTCAGAAAAGAGGAATCGGTATGTTAAAGGAAATATTAGACCGGCGCAGCATCAGGAAGTTTCAAGATTCCCCCGTTCCCAAAGCGATGGTCGAAGAGATTCTGCGCGCAGGGCTTCTCGCCCCGTCGTCCAAAAACCGCCAGCCTTGGAAGTTCCTTGTCGTTTCGGGCAGCGCAAAGGATGAAATGATATCCGTCCTGAACGAGGGATTATCCAGAGAACAGGAGTCTCCTCTCCTGCCGGAAAGCGGCCGGTACCTGGCCGGCGCGGAGCAGACCTTCCGGATTATGGATCAAGCCCCTATTGTCATTTTGATTGTCAACCTTCTGGGATCCGGCCTGCACCGCGCCCTTCCCCCAGAGGAACGGGTTTACGAAATCTGCAACGCGCAGTCCATCGGCGCGGCAATCGAAAACATGGCGCTTCAGGCCGCGGCGCTGGGCCTCGGGAGCCTTTGGATCTGCGACACCTATTTTTCCCATCAGGAGCTGTGCGGCTGGCTGAACGGGGAAGGGGAGCCTTTCGCCGCGCTGGCGTTGGGATTCCCCGCGGAATCACCATCCGCCCGGCCCCGGAAAGAGCTGAAAGAAGCGGTGGAATGGCGGGAATAACAGCCATTCCACTTATCCCACTTTTCTAAAAATCCGCTCTGCCCTATCGCCGGTCAGGCCGAAGCAGTTTTACCCTCATACAAAAAACGGGACATTTTATGTCCCGTTTTTTGATCCCTTACTGTTACTTCCGCCTGTTCAGCAGCGTCATAATATCGTCAAAATATTTGTCATCCTCAGCCGATGTCCTCTCACTGACCGCACTGTCCGAAACAGAGGAGATGTCAGCCGCCGCATCCGGCCGGCGCGCACTCTCGAACCCAGTCGCAATGACCGTGATCTTCATCTCGTCCTCATAGCTTTCATCAAAGGCGGCGCCCCAGATAATATTCGCATCCGGGTGGGCGGCCTTCGCAATCATAGAGGAAGCGAGGTCGACCTCGTCCAAGCCGATGTCGTTCGATGCCGTGATGTTGATAATAACCCCATGTGCGCCGTTGATCGAGGTTTCAAGCAGCGGACTGGAAATCGCCATCGTGGCCGCAGCCTCCGCTTTGTCCTTTCCCTGCGCACGCCCAACGCCCATGTGGGCATAACCTGCATTGCTCATGATCGTCGTGACGTCGGCAAAGTCGAGGTTGACGAGCCCGGGAACGTTGATCAAATCGGAAATGCTCTGGACACCCTGCCGCAGAACGTCATCGGCCGCCAGGAACGCATTGGCCAAGGTGATTTTCGTATCGGGGATCAGCTTCAGCCGCTCGTTCGGAATGACGACCAGAGAATCCACCTGACGGCTGAGGGCCGCAACACCGGACTCCGCCTGCGCCATCCGGCGCGGGCCTTCAAACGCGAAGGGCTTTGTCACGATCCCGACGGTCAGAATGCCGAGCTCACGGGCAATCTCCGCAATGACAGGAGCCGCACCTGTACCAGTGCCGCCGCCCATCCCTGCGGTGATAAAGACCATCTGCGTCCCCTTCAGCGCCGCTTCGATTTCCTCACGGCTCTCCTCTGCGGCACGCTGTCCGCGCTCCGGGTCCCCTCCGGCCCCGCGGCCCTTTGTCAGCTTTTCCCCAATCTGGATTTTATTGACCGCCTTTGAATGAAACAGCACCTGCTTGTCCGTATTGATGGTAATAAACTCAACGCTTTCCATCCCCGCGGCAATCATGCGGTTTACAGCGTTTCCGCCGCCGCCGCCGACGCCGATTACTTTAATGTTTACTGCTTTTTCCGCGTCATTATCCAACACAAAATTCACTTTAACGTTCCTCCAATTCGAGAGATCCTCACAACCATTTCCGCGGATCCGATTTCACGAGTGCCTATCTATCACAACGAAAGTCATTCCATTCACTTCATAAATAATATCTTATCACATAACCGCACAGTTTTTCAAGCCCTTTAGATGCTTTTTTAGCACTTTCGTTCAGTTTTCCTTTCACCGCCTAAAGCACTTCAAAAAGGCTGTCATGGGCTGCTGGCTTGGGAAGAATCGGGCTCCGAGGCAGGATTGGAACCGCCGCTCTGGGAAGGATCTGAGGCGGGAGAGGAAGAATTTGACAAATTTTCCTCCGGCCGGAAATAGATGCTCCCCGGCTGCTTTGCGTCGATGACTCCTTTGCTGCTGCCGCCCAGCCTCCCCTCCATCACCTCTTTTGCAAAAGCGAGTTTATATTGCAGATTGCTCACACTGCCGATATCGATCCGGAACCTGTCTCCCACAAAGATCCTGATATCGACCACGCTTCTCAAATCGATCCTCGTCAGGTTTGTAAGCCCCAGATCGGTGCAGATGCTGTTGATGGTCTCGAGCGTCTCGACTTCCTGTCCGGCGTCCGAATGGATGAACTCCCCGTTTTGGTAACCCTGCAGGTCGACACCGGTCACAATAAAGGTGTTCTCCCCCGGTTCCGAAAGGCCGGAGTCGAGGATCCTCCCCGCGGCGCTCACCAAATAATACCCGCCGCTGCCGGAAATGCTCATAACCGGTTCTGCTTCAACAACCGCTATGATCAGCTTGTTGGGGAACGAGCGCTTGATTTCAACCCGGTCGACGTACGCAAAGGCATTGATGATCCGGTCGGACGCATCCCCTGTGCTGATCCGGAAAAGATTGTCTCCGAGGCGCAGGCCGGACATCGCCCCGATCTCCTCCGCCGTATATCTCGAGCTCCCTTCCACTTCGATCGCATCGATATTGAAAAAGACCGTCAGGGAAAGGATCACACCCGCAACGATGATAAAAAGGGCGAGGATCATATAATAAAGGGTATGGTTTCTTTTTCTCCTTTTCTTCCGCTTGACCGCGACAGCCTGGCGCGCTCGCTGCCGGTCTTCGACGGGAAAAGCCACTCGTTCCCCGCTCGGAAGCCGCCTCGCAGGGTTCGGTTTTTCAGCGGAAGAAGGGTGCTTCACAGCAGCAGGGCGCGGCGGGGCACTTCTTGCCTTCGCCGGCCCTTTAGACGGCCGTCTTTTTTTCTTTTTTTGCTTCCCGGCAGGCTGGATTCCGTTTCTCACATCCAGCTGCTGCCTTGCTTTTTTCACTTCGCTCATCGGTATTCCTTTTATGCCTCTCTGTGGATCCTCCCGCCAAGGCCGGCGAGATTTTGTTCAATTCTCTCATAGCCGCGGTCAATGTGGTATAGATTGCTGATCGTCGTGGTACCCGAAGCTGCGAGCCCGGCGATGACGAGGGCTGCCCCGCCGCGCAGGTCGGTCGATTCCACGCTGGCTCCATAAAGCGAGTTGACCCCTTCTACCACCGCAACCTTGCCCTCCACCTTGATGTTCGCTCCCATTCGGACCAGCTCGCTGACGTGTTTGTAACGGTTTTCAAAGACGTTTTCTACAAACATCGAAGTTCCGGAAGCCAGCGCTGTCACCGTCATGACAGGAGCCTGTGCATCGGTCGGGAAGCCGGGATAAGGCATCGTCCGGATCGGTTTGACTGCTTTCAAGCGCAGCGGCGCCTTTAGGTAGACAGACCGGTCGGTTATTCTGAGTTTGCAGCCCATCTGGTCCAGAACCGGGAAAACGCTGTCGAGCTGGTCGGTCAAAACATCGGTTAGCAGAACCTCGCCGCCGGTTGCCGCCGCAGCGCAGAGATAGGTAACTGCAACAATCCGGTCGGGAATCACCCTAAACTCGGTCTCGGAGAGGACCGGCACGCCTTCTATCACGATCGTGCTCTCACCGGCGCCGTAAATCTTAGCCCCGCACTGGTTTAAAAATTCCGCCAGGGCGACGATCTCCGGCTCCTGTGCAGCGTTGGTGATCACCGTACGCCCCAAGGCGGTCGCGGCCGCAATTATGACATTCTCCGTCGCCCCAACGCTCGGGAAAGAAAAAGAGATGCGGCTGCCGACAAAACGCTTGCTGCGGAGTTCGCAGTCCAATAGCCCATAGCCCTCTTTGATTCGAAGGCCGAGCTGCCGCAGCCCCATCAAGTGAAGGTCGATCGGCCTGGGGCCGAGTTCACACCCGCCCGGAAAAGAAATCTGAGCGGCGTTCATTCTGGCGGCAATGGCGCCGAGAAAAACAATAGAAGAGCGCATCTCCCGCATCAGATCATCCGGCACATCGTACCGGTCGACCCGGGATGCGTCGATCTCAACCGTGCTGCCCTCCCTACGGATCCGGCAGCCGAGATAACTCAAAATTTTGCAGGCTGCATCTACGTCGGTCAAGTCGGGGCAATTATGTAAAACCGTTTTTCCTTTTACCAACATAGCTGCGGCCAGAAGCGGCAAAGAACTGTTTTTCGCCCCTTGCACCGCCAGCTCTCCTATGAGGGGCACACCGCCTATAATTGTCAATTTTTCCATTGAAACACCCTCCCTTGCCTATTGCACAGGCTCTGTAAAACCGAAGGAGGCCTTACGGAGTATACTATGCCAAGGGAAGGAGTTTGGTGAAAAGCAGAGAGCTTTAACTGCCGGCCAGGGTGCGAACCTCGCGGTAGATGCGGTCGGCAGTGTCGAATACCGCGAGAGCAGATGCGTTCCGGGAAAGCTCCGAAAGCTTTTCCGGGTTCATACAGAGGTCTTTCACAATTGAGATAAACTCTTTTTTATCGTAATTCTTTTCTTCGATCACAACCGCCGCATTGTGGTTTTGAAGTACCATCGCGTTGTGGTACTGATGGTTTTCACTGACGGTCGGGCAAGGGATCAGCACCGACGCTTTTCCCGCCACCTCCAGCTCGCTCAGGGTGATGGCGCCGGAGCGGCAGATGACCAAATCCGCTGCGGCAAGGCAGGTGTCCATATTGTCGATATACTGCCTCGCGTCGATCCGCGGGCAGACTGATAAATCGACACCACGGTCTTTGAGCATCCTCGGGAAAACCTCAGCCCCCAGCTGTCCATAGCCATGGATATGGTTGACAGCGTCGGTGTCTTTATGCCACTCCATCAAATCGGCGGCGATCCGGTTGATGGTGATCGCGCCCAGGCTCCCGCCGAAGGAAAGGATGCAGACCTTGTCGTCCATCCCCAGCTCACGCCGCGCCTCCGCCTTCGATTTATAGATGATGCTCTCCCGCACCGGATTGCCGGTGATCACCGTTTTTCCAGAAACTTTGAGGAGCTTTTTCGCCTCCTCTACCGCAAGGCAGACGATATCTGCCTTTTTGGCAAGGGTTTTGGTTGTGACACCCGGAAAGGCGTTCTGCTCGTGGATCAAGGTCTTATATCCCATCTTCCGGGCCATAAAGAGAACAGGGCCGCTGACGTAGCCTCCCGTCCCGATCACGACATCCGGCTTAAATTCATTTAAGATTTTTTTCGCCGTTCCGGGGGAGGTCAGCATATACTGGACGGTCTTGAGGTTGTGCTTGATATCCTCCGGTGCGAATCCCCGCCAAAAGCCCTTGACCTGGATCGGGGTAAAATCGTAACCGGCGTTTTTGACGAGCCGCGCCTCCATCCCGTCCGGCGTCCCGGCAAAGAGGATTTCCGCTCCGGGCTCATGTCGTTTGATACAAGCTGCAATGGCAAGCGCTGGGTTGATATGCCCCGCTGTGCCGCCGCCCGCCAGTAAAATTTTCATATCCCGCACCTTCATTCCGTTTTACTGATTGTCTTTTCAAAGCCCTTCCCTTATGAAAGGGGTTCACTGCTTCATAATTGCCGAACGCCTGGAGACGCTGAGTACGATCCCCATCTGGAAAAGCTGCATCATCAAAGCCGTACCGCCGTAGCTGAAAAACGGCAGGCTGATCCCTGTATTTGGAACCGCGTTTGTGACAACGGCGATGTTGAGAACCGCCTGAATCCCGATCTGGATCGTCAGGCCGACCGCCAGCATGGCGCCGAACTTATCCGGCGCGCGGGAGGCGATGATAAAGCCGCGGACTACGAACAGGATAAACAGGATGATGACCGCCATTGCGCCGATAAAGCCGAGCTCCTCACAGACGATCGAAAAGATAAAGTCGTTCTGGGGCTCCGGCAGATAGAGGTATTTCTGCCGGGAGTTCCCGAGCCCCAGCCCGGTAAATCCGCCCGACCCGATGGCGAGAAGGGACTGCACCGTCTGAAAGGTGTCCCCCTGCGGATCGGAAAAGGGGTCGAGCCAGCTTTTGAGCCGGGCCTCGACGTATTCGATCCCGCCGAACGTGATGATGAGCAGCACCCCCGCAACCGCCAGCACAAGGATTCCGATGTAGTAGCGGTATTTGACACCGCCGACGAACATCATAACCAAGGCGATCGAAATCATCAGGGCAATACCGGAAATATGCGGTTCAAAGAACATCAGCCCACAGACAAGGCCGAGCGGGATGACAAAGGGGAGGATCCCGTACCGGAACGTCCCCATCTTTTCATAGTTGATCGAGATGAGATAGGCAAACAGGAGGATCAAGGCGAATTTCACAATTTCAGAAGGCTGGAAGGAAAAAAAACCGAGGTTGATCCACCGGCGCGCGCCTTTAACTGGAGGAAAAGCGAAAACGAGGATCAAAAGGCCTATGCCTCCCGCGAAAATCCAGAAAACGAATTTTTGGAGAACGTGGTAGTCAATGCAGGAGATAAAGAGCATCCCCACCACACCCGCAGCGGCGAAGAGCGCCTGCCTCTGGATGTAATGGAAGCTGCTCCCATACTGGTAAAGAGCGTAGGCATAGCTCGCAGAGAAAAGCATGATCAAGCCGAAGGTGAGAAGCATCAGGACAATAATCAGGAAGGTTGCATCCATATGCGGCATCCGCGCCGTTTTTCCTTTTATTTTTTTTGCCACAAACAGACCCCTCCAAAAGTATTAGATTAAATCTGAAACGCCAGAAAAACAGCAAACGCCCCAAACAAAAGCGCTGTCAGAGAAAACACTAGAACGATCTTCACTTCGCTCCAGCCGGACATTTCAAAATGATGGTGGATCGGGCTCATTTTAAAAACCCGTTTCCCGGTGAGCTTGAAACTGGTGACCTGGATGACGACCGAAAGCTCTTCACAAATATATATGATGCCGACGGGGATTAAAAGAATCGGAAGGCCGATTCCCATGCCGAGCGCCACAACCATCCCCCCGAGGAACATCGAGCCGAGGTCGCCCATAAACACCTTGGCGGGGTAGAAATTCCAGGTCAGAAAACCCAGGCAGGCCCCGGCAAGCGCAGTGGAAAGCACTGTGATCGTGTCGAAACGGAGGACCGCCGCAAGAACCATATAGACGATGGCCGCCACAAAGGTGACAGAGGCGGCCAGGCCGTCGATTCCATCGGTCAGGTTGACCGCGTTGACAAATCCGACGATTCCAACGACGATCAGCGGGTAATAGAACAGCCCGAAATCGAATTGGCCGATCAGCGGAAAGACCACAATGGTTGAACGGTCTCCACAGAGATAAAGGGTGACGATATAGGCGGCGGCGATCAAAAACTGCATAACCAGTTTCTGGCGCGCCTTCAGTCCGAGGTTCCTTTTTTTGACCACCTTGATATAATCGTCGACAAACCCGACGAAGCCAAAGGCGAGCGCCATAAACAGCCCGGCAAAAAAGCGGCCGACCTGAACGGAATCGTAAGCGGAGGCGTCCGGCTTTTGAAACCAGAGGATCAAAAAGCCGGCAAGCGCTGCCAAAACCACGCCGGCAGCCATCATGATGCCGCCCATGGTCGGCGTTCCCTGTTTTTTAGCATGCCAGGTCGGCCCCACGTCGTTTATGGTCTGACCGTATTTCACCTTGCGGAGAAAGGGTATCAGGTAAAAACCGAGCACAGCAGCTGCTGTAAAAGCAATCACCGCTGTGAGCACACTGGTAAATCCTATCATCTGTCCTACGCTCCTGTATTTTTATTCTTCCCCATAAAAGGCGGAAATAATTTCTTCAAATTTCATCCCGCGGCTCGCCTTGAATAGAACCGCATCGCCGGGGAGGAGGCTCCGCTTGAGCCACCCGGCGGCATCCTCTTTCCGTTCAAAGCAGCGGACGCAGGGAACCCCATTCCTCAGCGCCTCCTGTGCCGTAAAAGCGGACGCCTCCCCGAGGCAGGCCACCGCGTCCAGACGGTTTTCCGCAGCCATCCTCCCCACCTGGCGATGTGCTTCTTCGGAGTAATCCCCCAGCTCCAGCATATCCCCTAAAACAGCTACCCGCTTCCCGCCGTTCCCCAGCATGGACAGGACGGAAAGGGATGCTTTCATCGAATCGGGGCTGGCGTTGTAGCAGTCCTCGACCACTATGATACCATGGAAGTCAACTGTTTTTTGTCGCATCCCGCTGGGCTGGTAGCCGGGAAGCGCCTCTGTAACCTCTTCGGGAGACATCCCCAGCTCGATTCCCGCGGCAAAAGCGGCAAGCGCATTCAAAACATGATGGTTCCCCAGCACCGGGATCCGGGCGGGGTATTCCTCTCCCCTGTAACAGATCTCGAAAACGGTTTCCAGCTTTTCTGTTCTGATCTTCACGGCGCGGGGCTCTGCCTCTGCGGATGAAATCCCGTAGCGGACGATCCTTCTCCCATCCAACGCAAGGCCCTGGAGGAGGTCGTCGTCCGCGTTGACGATCAAGGGGGCGCTTTCCTTCAATCCGTCGAGAATCTCGAGCTTTGCCTTCAAGATATTCTCCCGGCTCCCGAGCTTTTCGATATGGGAAACGCCGATGTTGGTAATCACACCCAAGTCTCCCTGCGCCGCCCGGGAAAGGCGGGAAATTTCGCCGAAGCCGGACATCCCCATCTCGATCACTGCGGCCTGATAGCTGCGATCCAAACGGAAGAGCGTCTTTGGCAGGCCGATCTCGTTGTTGAGGTTGCCCTCCGTCTTCAAAGTCTTGAACCTGGAAGACAGGACGGCGTCGATCATCTCCTTGGTGGAGGTTTTTCCCACACTGCCGGTGACAGCCGCTACCTTGACGCCGAAGCGCCGCCGGTACCAGCCGCTCAGGTCCAAAAAGGCCTTTCTGGTGTCCTCCACGAGCAGTACGGGCCCCCGCATCCCCGGCACGGGACGGCTGGCAATGACAGCCGCTGCGCCCAATTCAAACGCTTTGGGGATAAAATCGTGCCCGTCGAACCGTTCTCCTTTAATTGCTGTAAAAAGCGATCCTTTCCGCACCTCACGGGTGTCGATGCAAATTCCATCGACCACCGCATCGGCCGGGCAGTCTGCCCCCAGCGCAGCGGCGATTTCCTTCAATGAAAGCTGTTCCAAATCAATGGCCTCCTCACAGCCTGGCTATGGCTTCCGCTACGATTTCCCGCTCATCAAAGTGGATTTCTTCCTCCCCGATGACCTGATAATCCTCATGCCCCTTCCCCGCCAGAACGATCAGGTCGTCTTTCTGTGCGTGGGACACAGCATAATAGATTGCCTCACGCCGGTCTGGGATCACCACATAGGGCGTTTCATATTTTCTGACCCCCGGCAGGATATCGTCGATGATCTTTCCCGGGTCTTCGGTGCGCGGGTTGTCGGAGGTGACAATGAGAAAGTCCGAAAAACGGGCGGCGGACTCCCCCATGAGCGGGCGCTTCGTCCGGTCGCGGTCTCCGCCGCAGCCGAAGAGGGTCACCAGCCGTCCGCCGGCGTTTTGCTTCAGGGTGGGCAGGATGTTGTCCAGTCCGTCCGGACTGTGGGCATAGTCACAGACAATGGTGAAATCCTTTCCGGTCGGAATGACCTCGCTGCGGCCTTTGACCCCCTCGATTTCACAAAGATGAAACGCCGCCTTCTCCGGGCTGACCCCAAGCTCGATGCAGACGGCCGCTGCCGCCAGCGAATTCAGCACCGAAAAAGAGCCGGGCATCTTAAAATCGACCGGGTATTCCCCTCCGCTCCGCCGCAGCGTATAGTGGACGCTGCTCGCAGAATAGCGCGGTGCGGCGGCATAGTATTCCACATCCGGCTCCTTTGCGGAAAACCGGAAAGACGGACAGGACAGTTCGCCGATCAGCCTCTGCCCATATGGATCGTCGAAGTTGACAATTGACTTTTTGGTCATCTGGAAGAGCATCTTTTTGGCTTCGAAATACGCTTCCATCGTCTTATGATAGTCCAGATGATCCTGGGTGAGGTTGGTAAACACACCGATTTCAAAGGGAACCTCCCCCAGGCGGTACTGATGGAGTGCGTGGGAGGAGACTTCCATCACGACGGTGTCACAGCCGGAATCCGCCATCCGGGCGAAAAGGTTGTAGAGCTCGTAGGCGTCCGGCGTCGTCCGATGCGCGTGAACCACTTCGTCGCCGATCTCGTTGCGGATCGTCCCGATCAAGCCGACCTTGTGCCCTTCCCTGGTCAGGATGCTTTTAATGAGGTTGGTGGTGGTGGTCTTCCCGTTGGTTCCGGTCACACCGACAAAGGTCATCCTCTGCTCCGGATGGCCGCAGAGGGCGGCGCACATCTTCGCATAGACGAGACGGGTATTTTCCACGGCGATTTCGCAGGAAAGACCGACCGGCTGTTCGCAGACGACTGCCGCGGCCCCCGCCTGAACAGCTTCAGCCGCATGGCTGTGCCCGTCAAAGTTCTCCCCCTTGATGCAGACGAACACACAGCCGGGGGTGATTTTTCTGGAATCCGAGCAAACGTCGCTGACTTCACAATCCGGCAATGCCGTTTGATGCGGGATCCCCCGCAGTAATTCCGAAAGCTTCATAGGAATCCTCCCGTGATACCGAAGGCTGTAAGCAAACCGCTTCTGCGCCCGGTACCGTTCCTTTCTTTCTATTTTTCACACCATTATCACGCTGAAAAGCATCGATCAGCCGGTCTCATCGTTTTTGATGCAGGTGACGGAAATTACTGTCCCCTTTGGAACGACCGTTCCGTCTGCTATACTTTGGGATGCTACTACCGCCCCGGTTCGCTGCGTTGTACCTCCACCAAATTTGATGTTCAGCCCTCGGTTGGTCAGTTCCGTATTCGCCTGTGTGACCGTGAGGCCGACCAAGTTCGGCACGGTTACCGTTTCCTCACTCGTGTCGTCGGTGTACAAGATGACCGTGCTTCCCTTCGAGACACTGGTACCCCTCGCCGGTACCTGCTTCACAACCTTATTTCCAGAGCCGATTTTTTTGCTTCCGAGCCCCGCAGCAGAGAGCTTGCTCTCCGCGGACATGGGGTCCATATCGACGACGTTCGGGGTGGAGACTTCGAGTTTTGAAAGCTCATCTTCGCTGTATTTCGCTTCTACCCCAATATAGGGAAGGGTCTGTTTCAGTACTTCGGAAACCGCCGGCGCTGCGACGACGCTGCCGTAAATATTGCCGTCGCGCGGGGTGTCTACGATAACCAGGACGGCGATCTGCGGGTCGTCCGCAGGGGCAAAGCCGACGAAGGAGGAGATATAGGAAGTGTCGTCGTCCGAGTCGAGCTTCTGGGCCGTACCCGATTTCCCGCCGATTCTGAACCCGCTGATATAAGCGTTGCTGCCGCCGTTTGTCGTTACGACTTCTTCCAATACCTGGCGCATCGTCTGTGACGTCTCGCTGGAGATTGCCTGGCGCTTCACGGTAGCACCGACGGTTTCCACAACATTGTTATTTTGGTCGAGAACCTGTTTGACCACATGGGGCTGGACAACGTATCCGCCGTTGACGACAGCCGCCGTCGCCGTGATCATCTGAAGGGGAGTGATTTTATTCGACTGTCCGAAAGAACAGCTAGCGAGCTCAACCGGCCCCATCTGCTCGGCTTGATAGACGATGCTCCCCGCCTCGCCCGGAAGGTCGATCCCGGTCTTTTCCATAAAGCCGAAGGCGTTGACATACTCGCAGAATTTCGTGGCGCCAAGCGAGCTGCCGATCGCGACAAAAGCCGGGTTGCAGGAATGTACCATCGCCCCGACAAAGTCCTGTGTCCCGTGGCCGGAAAGCCGCCAGCAGTGCATCGGCTTTTCGAGGCCGGGAACCTGGAACGAACCGGTACAAGTGAATTTCGTATCCAGGGTGATCGTTTTCTCCTCCAGAGCCGCTGAACCGGTCACAATCTTAAAGACCGAACCAGGTTCATACAATTCTGTTATTGCCTTGTTCTTCCATTGTAATTCACGCGCATCCGAAAGCGCATTCGTTTTTTCATCCCCGGTCAGGGTTTCGATGTAGGCGGCGGTCTTTTCATCCGCAATCACAAACGGTTCGTTGAGGTTGAAGTCCGGTTTCGTCGCCATTGCGAGGATTTCCCCGGTGTTGACGTCCATCACGATCCCGGCGGCGCGGTTTTCGACCTTGTGAACCGAAACGGCATCCTCCAAGGCATTTTCGAGAAAATGCTGGATCACCTCGTCGATCGTCAGCACCAGCCCATAGCCGTCCACCGGCTCATAGCGCTTTTCATACTGAAAGGGCATGTCGTTGCCATGCGCGTTTTTTGCCGCGACGATCCGCCCCGGCTCACCGCCCAGGTATTCGTCGTAATAAGCCTCGATCCCGTAAAGCCCCTGGTTATCCGTACCGGTAAATCCAATCACGCTCGATGCAAAATTGTTGTAGGGGTAATACCGCTTGCTGTCCTCAAACAAATAAATACAAGTAAACTTTTTCTCAGCGACAAATGCGCGGATTTCTTCTGCCTTTTCGCTTTCGATCTTTCTCTGGATCACTTCATAAAAGTTGTTTTTCAGGGTTTTTTGGTAAACGTCGTCGTACTCCAGCCCTAAAATATCGGAAAGGCCCCGTGCAACAGCCTCGCGTGTTTCATCCTTCGAGATGTCGCCGGGAGAGATTACGACTGTCCAAACCGTGGCGCTCTGGGCCAGAACCGTCATGTTCCGGTCGTAGATCGTCCCCCGTTTGGGGTTGATCGTAATATCCCTGAGCTGCTGCTTCGACGCTTTTCCCTGATAAAAATCGCTGTCCACAATCGTGATCATCCCAATCCGTCCCAGCAAAACGCAGAAAGCGATTGCAACAGCTGGTACGACTACGATAAAGATCCTCCGTCTCATCTTTCTGGTTGGCCCTTTAGCCGCCATAATCCATTACCTCCTGGGAAAATAAGCATTTGATCCGGCATTTCAAAATAGCGAAAATGGGTTAAGACTCACATCCTAACCCGACTAGACGCTCACTGTATTATATCATAGCGCGCCGAACGCTATGACAACAAATTCTCAAAAAACTCCTTGATAGACTCCCAGAATCCCTGCGAAGCCTCCTCCGGCACCTCGATTTTATTTTCCTGTGTCAAACGGATATATTCGACGTTATTCGCATCTTTTTTGACCATGCCCAGCTCCGTCTGCGCATAGTCCTCTACGTTTTTGAGGGAGACCTTCCCCTCCAGCGCCAGGTTCAGCCGGATGCCCTCGGCCTCTAATTTCGTGTACTGTTCCTCAGCTTCGGAAATATCGGAAATCTGCTCCGTCAGCAAAACCTGGGTATAAAGAAGAGAAGAGGCAACCGCTATGACCAGCAGCATCAAGACGATCGCCTTCAGTGGGTTGACCCGGGAG
This sequence comes from Oscillospiraceae bacterium, assembly GCA_022792755.1. Taxonomy (GTDB): domain Bacteria; phylum Bacillota; class Clostridia; order Oscillospirales; family Ruminococcaceae; genus Metaruminococcus_A. The sequence continues at coordinate 18,199 of JAAWBP010000082.1, forward strand.
ATCCGTTTCGGGGCAGACTTAACCCTTTTAATTTTTACGGCCTCGGCTTGTGTTTTTTTCTCTTTAGTCTGTGTTTCAAACCTGGACAGGTCGTAGGCTGAACTTGTATTGGCCACTGTTGCCACATCCTTTCTCTGTTACAGCTTTTCTAAAATCCTGAGCTTTGCGCTCTGGCTCCTTGTGTTTTCCTTTAACTCCCGTTCAGAGGGCAAAATCGGTTTTTTAGAAACCAGCTTTGCTTTCGGCCGATTTCCACAGACGCAGACCGGGAACTCGGGCGGACAGGTACAGCCCCTGCACCAAGAGGCAAAGCGCTGCTTCACCATCCGGTCTTCCAGCGAATGGAAACTGATCACCGCCAGCCGGCCGCCCGGTTTTAAAAGTGCAAAAGCCTGGTCCAACCCCTCCGACAGGCTGTCCAGCTCCCCGTTGACCTCGATTCTCAACGCCTGAAAGGTCCGCTTGCTCGGATTTTTATCCCTTCTGGCCTTGGCGGGCATGGAAGCTTTGACAATTTCACTCAGCTCGAAAGTGGTTTTAATCTCTTTCTGCTCCCGCGCCCTGAGAAGGTTACGGGCGATCTGACGGGCGAATTTCTCTTCCCCGTATTCCCGCAGAATCCGGGTGAGCTCTTCCTCCGAATAGCGGTTGACAACCTCCGCAGCGGTCAGCCCCTTCCGGCTCATCCGCATGTCCAGCGGGGCATCATATCGATAAGAAAACCCCCGGCTGGCGGTATCCAACTGAAAAGAGGAAACACCCAGGTCAAAAAGGACGCCGTCCGCCCGGTATACCCCTAACTCTGCAAGAGCCTGCTCCATCTCCCTAAAGTTGCTTTGGACGACCTGGGTACCGGGAAAAGGACGGAGCCTTTCCCCTGCGGCGGCGACCGCATCCGGATCCTGGTCGAAGGAGTAAAGACGGCCGCCCTCCAGCCGCTTCGCAATTTCAACCGAATGCCCAGCGCCTCCCGCCGTTGCGTCAACATATACGCCGTCCGGCTTGACCGCCAATCCCTCCAGGCACTCGGAAAGGAGAACGGAATAATGTGAAAATTTCATTCCTTTTCCTCCTGTCAGAAGCCCAGCTCATCCATCGCCTGTGCAATCGCGTCGGAGTTCAGGTCACCGCAGGCAGCTTCCCACCTGTTCCTATTCCAGATTTCTGCGCGGTTGGAGGCGCCGATGACCAGGATATCCTTTTCCAGCCCTGCAAACTCCCTCAAATTCGCTGGGATTAGGATTCTCCCCTGTTTATCCGGTTCCACCTCGCAGGCGCCGGAAAATAGATAGCGCTGGATCGTGCGGGCTTTAGAGAGGGGCAACTCCTTTATTTTCTGTTCAAGCCGCTCCCATTCCTCCAGTGAGTAGACAAAAAGGCAGTCATCGAGCCCTTTGGTTACAATGAAGCGCTGGCCCAAATCCTCTCGGAGCTTTGCCGGGAAATTCAGCCTGCCTTTTGCGTCAATATTATGCGCGTATTCGCCAATCAGCATCCCGGCACCTCCTTTTTAAGGATTTTTAAACCACTTTTAACCACTCTTCACCACTTTATTACCCATTATATACGATGCCATTTTAAATTTCAATCGTTTTTTTGAATTCTTCGCGGTTTCGATCTAGAAAATTTTGGAAAATCTGTTAAAATACGTAACAAAAGTAAATGCAGGATGCTTTCCAAAAAAGCAATAGAAACGGCCGAATTATCATAAAAAAAGCCAGCGCATTTAAGCGCTGGCTTTTTGCTGCATTCGATTGGTTTTCACCAAATAATAGGAGCCGGCCGTTTTTGTTGCCCTCCATCAATTTAATTTTTGGTCGATCAAACATCCCACTCCTTCAGCTTTTCGATGTTTAACGATGCGACCGTAAGTCCGTCCGGGTTCGGTGTGTCGTCCTCCACCAGAATATGCGGTATACCGACCCGCCGCGCACAGGAAACGATCCCCTTGATATCGAGGACGCCCTGACCGAAGGGACAGGAGTGGCCTTTCCCGTCGCCATCCTTGATATGGATGTTTTTGATCTTAGAAGCGTTCTCCTCCATAAAGCGGATGATATCCACGCCGGAATCGAGCGCCCAATAAGTGTCAAGCTCCAGATAAAAATTCTCTGTTTCAAAGGCTTTGAGAAGGGTGCAAATCGGCAGTTCGCCGTCCACTTCCACAAACTCGGGCGCGTGGTTGTGATAAAGGAAGTTGAGTCCCGCCTCGGTTGCCCGTCTGACCAGCGGGCGGAGCTGTTCGATAGTGTCCGCAAGCGCTTCCTTCGTCGAAACCTCCGCCACACAGGATGCAATATTGGCAAGCCCAATCTCTTTCGCATAGGAAATGATCCCGTCCAGGTTGGCGGCGATATCCGGGATCATCATCTGCGAGGACACCGGCTCCAGGCCGTCCCGCTCGAGTTCGCGCCGCAGCTCTTCAGCTGTCAGCCCGTAATAGCCGGTAAATTCCACCGCGGTATAGCCGAGTTCCGAAGCTTTTTTAAGCATCCCGCGGAAGTCCTTTTCGCATTCTTCATGTACCGTCCAAAGCTGCAATGCATAATTGTGTTCCATATTCATTTCCCCCGACGTTTGATTTCTCCTTATCATACCTCTTTTTCACTCATTTTGCAATGAAGTATTTTTCGATTAAAATGAAAGCGGACTACACAACGAGACGACGACTCCTTAGTAAAGTCCCCTTGTTCCCTTTTGGAGTAGCTGTAATAAATCGACAATCCAAAAAATATCCTATTGATAGAATCGTGATTCAAAATCTCCCGCTTTTCAGAGGCAGAGCAGTTTTGTCCTTACCGAGATTCGCTCTTTCCATAAAAACAAAAGATTCGCAGGAGGGCTTATGTCCATCTCGTTCGACGCGTTTTTATCCCAGCTGTCCTCTAGTCCAGCCCTTGCCGTCACCGTTTTGCTGACGCTGAGCGTGATTATGGTCAACGGATGGACCGACGCTCCCAACGCGATTGCCACCTGTGTTTCTACTAGGAGCATGGGAGTTTTCCCCGCGATCATCATGGCGGCGGTTATGAACTTTATCGGTGTGTTTGCAATGACCGCACTCAATGCGACAGTTGCAGAGACCATCTATCATATGGTCGATTTCAAAGGGGAAAGCCATCAATCCCTGGTCGCGCTCTGTGCCGCAATGTCCGCCATCGTCGTCTGGGCCGTCGCAGCCTGGTATTTCGGGATCCCCACCAGCGAAAGCCACGCGCTGATCGCCGGACTGTCCGGGGCGGCGGTTGCCCTTCAAAACGGCTGGGAAGGGATCAACGCCGGCGAATGGGTAAAAGTGATTTATGGCCTGGCCCTCTCCACCCTCCTCGGATTCGGCTTAGGGTGGCTTTCTACCAAATTGACGGAAACTGTCTTCCGCCAGGCAGACCGTCGGAAAACCAGCCCGTTCTTTCGCTGGGCACAGATCATAGGCGGCGGGGCTATGGCCTTCATGCACGGCGCGCAGGATGGGCAGAAATTCATGGGGATTTTTCTACTCGGCGTCTTTTTAGCGCAGGGAAATGCAGAAGTCTCGAATTTCGTCATCCCTGTCTGGCTGATGATCCTTTGCAGTGCCATCATGGCTTTGGGCACCAGCATCGGCGGATGCCGCATCATCAAGTCGGTGGGGATGGATCTCGTCAAACTAGACAAACACCAAGGGTTTTCCGCCGACCTGGCAGGCGCCGCCTGTCTGCTGATCGCATCCTGCTCGGGCCTGCCCGTCAGCACGACCCACACGAAAACCACGGCAATTATGGGGGTCGGCGCGGCAAGACGGCTGGGCAGTGTCAACTGGGGGATCGTCCGTGAAATGATGCTGGCCTGGATTTTTACCTTTCCGGGCTGCGGGGCGATCGGCTATCTGATGTCCAAACTCTTTATCGCCATCTTTTAGGAGGAAACGAAATGGGGAGGCGGCAGCACAATTATTTCGAAATGCTCAAAGGGCTGGCGGATGATTCAGTAACAGCCGCACGGATGTTACAAGATATCCTGCGGCATTACAATGTTCAGAAACTGCCCGGATGGATCGGCCGCATGCACGAAATCGAGCATGCGGCCGACCAGGCAAAGCACGATATGACAAACCTTTTAGCTAAAGAATTTCTCCCCCCCATCGACCGGGGAGACATTATCCTACTGAGCCAGGAAATCGACGATATCACCGACTCGGTTGAGGACGTATTGCTTCGGCTGTACATGTTCAACATCCAGATTATACGCCCCGACGCCCTCCGCTTCGCGGAATTGATTCTCTCCTGCTGCAGTGGATTTGCAGGTTTGATGGATGAATTTGAAAACTATAAAAAAAGCACCGCCATCCGCAAAATAGTTGCCGAGGTCAACCGGCTGGAAAGTGACGGGGTAAATCTTTACACAAATGCAATCCGGAAGCTGTACACCTCCTCCTATTCACCGACCGAAATCTATGCCTGGACAGTGGTTTTCGACCATATGCAGCAGTGCTGTGACGCCTGTGAGCAAGCCAGCGAAAGCGTTGAGACAATCATCATGAAAAACAGCTGAGGAACGCTCCTACAGAGCCAGAAAAAGGAGAGTGCACGATGTTGTACCGAATCCGTTCCGGGGTTCTCCAGCTCTGCGGAAAAGAGGAACGGTACAACCGCCAGGACTGCTATATTGCGGTCAGCCGCAGAGACGAAGAAGCCGACCTGATGGCCGGAAGCGCCGCCCGGGCCGTATTGACGGAAATACTGGACGACCATTCGATCCGCTTTGAAAGCAGGGAAGGGATCGCCTTGCTCTGTTTTGCCTGCCTGGGATTTACCGGCCGTCGGCTTTTATTGAAGCAGATCCACATCGTTTTTGGGAGGGGCTGGATGCAGCTGATCTGCGAGGACAACGAGGCGGCGCTGACGCTGATCGATTCTTTAATGGGGGAGCAAAACGGCAGATGGACATCCGGCCGTTTTTTGTACCGCCTGTTCGAGCTGCTTTTAAGCGACGGAAGCACGGCCTACCTCAAGCATCTGGAAAAACGGGCTGCCAAAGCGGAAAAAGGCATCCGAAAAGGGAGAAGATGCAGAGCCTCCGCACGGGAAATTTTTTATCTGCGGCGGCGTTTGATCGAGCTTCGGCAGATCTTCGAGGAAACTCTGGCGATTCTGCGCGGCCTGTCCGAATGCGGTCTGCTGGACGAACCTTCGGTCAAATACGTCGAGAGCTACACCGGCAAAACCGAACGCCTGTTTCACCGAATCAGATTTTTGGAAGAATATACCGCGGAGCTCCGGGAAAGCTGCCGGATGCAGGAAAAGGTCACGCGGAACGCCGTTCTGAAGCTTTTTACGGTCACCATATCCGCATTGCTTCCACTGGTTCTGGTCATAGCCTGGTGCGATGTGGAGATCGAGCTCCCGAGCTATTTCAAGGGGTTAGAGGCTCCGGCAGCGGCGGCGGCTGGTGTTCTCATCATCTTAATCGAGCTGCTGTACTTTAAAGGGAACAGGCGGCTTTAAGCCAGGGACAAAAAAAGGGGCGGGCCCAACTGAGCCCGCCCCTTTTTAATCTGCAAATAGCTGGTTCGATTTTACGATTGCTCCGCCGTTTTAGGCTTTTTGGAACGATAGTAGAAGAACAGCAGTGCGGCAATCAGCAAAACTGCGCCCACCCCCAGCGCCAGCCAGCCGTTTTGGGTGAATCCGGCGATGATATAGCCGATCAAGCAGAAGCTCGCCACCAAAAGCGCGTATGGAAGCTGGGTGGAAACATGTTCGATGTGGTTGCAGTTCGCACCGGTAGAGGCCAGAATGGTGGTGTCCGAAATCGGCGAGATATGGTCGCCGCAGACAGCGCCCGCCAGAATAGAAGAAACCGTGATGATCAGAAGCTGGCTTTCCACCCCGCCGAAAATCGCAATGGCGATCGGGATCAGGATTCCAAAGGTCCCCCAGGAAGTCCCGGTTGCAAAGGCGAGTCCAAGGGCAATCAGGAAAAAGGCGGCCGGAAGGATGGCGGTTGCCAAAGCGGTCTCCTGGACAAAGTTGCTAACGAACCCACCCGCGTTCAGGTAATTTTCACCGCAGACACCGCTCAGTGTCCAGGCGAAGGTCAAAATCAAGATCGCGGGAACCATCGCCTTAAAGCCCTCTGTAAAGCTTTCCGCAAACTCTTTGAAGGTGATGATCTTACGCGGGATATAGAGGAAGAAGATCACAAGGATGGTAAAGAACGAGCCGAAGACCAGCGAAAGGGAGGAATCGCAGTTAGCGAACGCCTCGATGATGTTTGCCCCTTCCAGGATGCCGCCGGTGTAGAGCATCGCCGCAATGCAGAGCACAATCAAAGCGGCGATCGGGATCACCAGGTCGAACACCCTGCCCCGCCGCGGCTTTTCGTCCGCGGCTGTTTCGACCCTCGAAGCGATGAATTCATCGTCCCCCTGATGGGTCTCATTGTAGCGTTTCATCGCCCCGAAATCGAAGTTGAAGATAATCAGGAAGACCACCATCAGGATGGTGAGCAGTGCATAAAGGTTAAACGGTATCGTCTGGAGGAAGAGGCCGAAGCCGTCGATGCTGCTCCCCTCCGGCAGGCTGGAGCCGACAGCGGCCGCCCAGCTGGAGATCGGCGCGATGATGCAGATCGGCGCCGCAGTGGCATCGATGATATAAGCGAGCTTTGCACGGGAAATCCGGTGGCGGTCGGTCACCGGCCCCATGACCGTTCCGACGGTCAGGCAGTTGAAATAGTCATCTACAAAGATCAGCGCGCCCAGCCCCGAAGTGGCTGCAAGGGCACCCGTGCGGCTTTTAATACTCCGCGAAGCCCAGTTCCCATAAGCGCGGGAAGCCCCCGACTTGCTCATGAGGGCGACAATCATCCCCAGAAGAACCAAGAATATGATGATGTTGGTGTTTCCGCCCACCTTTTCGCTCATAATCGTAAAGGTGGTTTCCAGAGCGTCCAGCGGCTGGAAATTGGTGAAGAACAGCGCGCCGGACAGGATGCCGATCAGCAGCGAAACATAAACTTCTTTGGTGATCAGCGCGAGGACGATTGCGATGATTGCGGGCACTAAGGCCCATATGGTTTCCTGCATGTGTTTCCCCTTCCCTTTCGTTTTTGCCGTCGAACCGATCCCCGGCCGTCAAAGGCAGAGACAAGCCTTCAGAAGCAGCGCCAGCTCATTTTTTCCGAAACGCTGAGCATATCTGTCTTGACCAGCCAGAGAGATCATACGACAGGCATTTATTTTTGCACCGCTTCCCCGACGGCCTTGCCGGCCAGCCGGTAGGTGGTCCATTCATCCATTGAAATTGCGCCCATCCGCCGGTAAAATTCGATCGACGGAGTGTTCCAGTCCAGACAGGTCCACTCCATTCGCTGGCAGCCCCGACGCTCCGCCTCAGCGGCCACTGCCTGAAACAGCGCTTTTCCGATTCCGAGGCCGCGCTTGTCCGGATCGACAAAAAGATCCTCTAAATAAAGCCCCGTGCGCCCGATAAAAGTGGAAAAATTCTCGAAAAAGAGTGCGAAGCCCACCGCCTGCCCATCATACTCCGCCAAAAAAACCTGGGCCGCTCCCCTGTCGAACACAAACTCTTCCAGCGTTTCCACGGTGGCCACTACCTGGTCGGACATCTTTTCGTAATCCGCTATCTTTTTGATAAAGGAAAAGACAAGGGCTGCATCCTCTTTCTGCGCAATCCGGATATTGAGACGAGAACTCACAAAAGCTCCTCCTGTTTCTGATGATGTCATCGGCGGGCAAAATACAGCGTTCCGGCTCAGAGCCGCCGCATCTAAGCAGGATATTTTATACAATTAATAGAATAGCAGAAAATTCTTCATAATTCAACAAAAAATACAAAGCCTGTTAGAATCGCCAAAAACCTTCCTTCTCTTTTGTGGAAGATCGCAAAATCCAGCCGTAAATCCACCCTTTCCAATTAACGGATAAATCTCACAATAAAGGGAACAGCCTGTAGCAAACCGCTGATGGAACGACAAGGCCGAGCAAAATAAAACATGGAGTATCCGCTTGACAAACCAAACTATTTTCTCAATCCATTTCCAAAATGTTTCCGGTCTGTCACAGAATTGCCCTTGTTTTTCGACCCGGGCCGTGTTATGCTGAAAAAATGAAATGATCACAAGGGAGGATTTCTCAATGCCATTTATGGAACGGTTTTCACTCAAAGGAAAAAACATCCTGATCACCGGGGGAAGCCGCGGGATCGGCCGAGTGGTCGCCGGATGCCTGGCCGACGCCGGGGCGAATATCGGGATTCTCGGGACGAGTACAGAAACCGCCCAAAAGGCGGCGGCGGAAATTGCGAAAGAGCACGGCGTCCGCGCCCGTGGATATGGAGGCGATATTTCAAATCCCGAAGATGTGGAAGCCTCCGTTTCGGAATTTGTCAAAGATTTCGGACAGATCGATGTGCTGTTCAACAACGCTGGCATCTGCCAGCACAAGCCGGTCATGGAACTCACCTACGACGAGTGGCTGAAGGTCATCGACGTCAATGTCAACGGCACCTTTCTGATGGCGCATGCTGCTGCGAAATATATGATTCGGGACGGCGTGAAAGGGTCTATCATCAACACGGCTTCCATCTCCGGCTCGATCGTCAACCTGCCGCAGCCGCAGGCCGCCTACAACACCTCCAAAGCGGGGGTCGTCCACCTGACGAAGGTGCTCGCCGTGGAATTGTGCGGCTATGGAATCCGGGTAAATTCCATCAGCCCGGGATATACTATGACCGAAATGATTTCGAGCGTAGACCCCTCTTGGATCGCTTACTGGAAAAACGCCGTGCCGATGCACCGGTTAGCATCCCCGGAAGAACTGGCGGGCGCCGTCGTCTATCTTGCAAGCGCAGCCTCCAGCTATACCACCGGAGCAGACCTGATTATAGATGGAGGGTTTACCTGCCTATAAAAAGGAGGATACCATGGCGAATAAGCATCTAACCCGGAAGAGTAAAATTATCATCAGCCTCTCGGCATCCCTGGCTTTTCTTTTGCTGGCCGCAGGGATTATTTTTGCTCTTTATCAGAATCACCTCAATTATCTCAAAGAAATCACCCCCATCCCAAACAGCGGCTTGCAGGTCGAAATCGGGGTCGATGCGCTTCCCTCCCCGGAGCAGTACTTTTCCCATCTGGGCTCTTTTGACGGTCAGACCGCTTCGATCGAATATACCAGCCGTGAAACCGGCGAACTGTTCATCGAAAATGAAACTGGCAGCCCCGCGCTCCCGGTCGGAAGCTACACCGTCTCGCTCCGCTGTGATGGATGGGATGGGCCTTTCGTCTCCTCGCTCATAGTAAACGATACAACACCGCCCATCCTCACCTTAAAAGAGGTTTCGATTGAATACGACGGCAGTTACAGCAAAGACGATTTTCTGGAAAGCTGTCTCGACAATTCGGGGGAAGATTGCAGCTTTTCCGTCTCAGCGGCAAATGCCGACGGCGATACGGTGGAGATGCCTTCTTCCACGGATTCCGGAACCTACACTGTCACAGTCACCGCCACCGATCCGAGCGGAAATTCCTCCAGTATGGATACGACGCTGTCAATCGGCGAAAAGCCGGCACCGCCGCCTGAGCCCGAACCGGTTCAGCCCTCTCAGCCTGCCCAGCCATCCTCTGGAACACCCTATTCCATTTCGATCAACCGCGCCCAGAACACTGTCACCATTTCACAGCGAAACGAAAACAACGAATACGTCCCATTCAAGGCTTTTGTCTGTTCTACTGGAGGCTCCAACACGCCGCTCGGCAATTTCAAGCTTGGGCAGCGGTATCTCTGGCTCCCCCTCTACGGAGGCGTATACGGGCAGTACACCATCCGCATCCACGGGAGCATCGCTTTCCACTCTGTTCCTTATTACACACAGGACAAATCGGATTTGGAATACGAAGAGTACAACAAGCTCGGTTCAACTGCTTCCGCAGGATGTGTACGGCTCTGTGTTCAGGATGTCAAATGGATTTATGAAAACTGCGAAGCAGGGACACCGGTGACGATCTATGACGGCGACGACCCGGGCCCGCTTGGAAAGCCGAGCTCTATTCAGATCGATATCAACAGCCCGAACCGTGGCTGGGATCCGACGGACCCCGATCCGGCGAACCCGTGGAATCAATGATGGATCTGATTACAATTGAAACATTTTGAAAAGCCAGTCGATAAAAAACCGCCCGGGAGAGAAAAATCTCTCCCGGGCGGTTTTTTATCTGTTTAGATTTCCGTGGTGATCCTCACCGCTATCGCCGTTACGTCGTCGCTGTGCCCATCGATGCGGCGCCTTCTCGCCTCGTTCGCAATCCTTCCCGCGATTTCGCGGGCAGATTTCCTGGCGTTCATCTCCAGCTCTGCCTCGATCCAATCCGTTCCGGTAGCGGTCACCCCATCCGAAACCATCAAAATCAAATCCCCGTCCGACAGCTTGCAGTCCTGACGGTCAAAGCCCACCCCCTTGATGATCCCGATCGGAAGGGAATCCGATTCCAACCTCTGTACAGTGCCGCCTTTCAGAATGAAGGTCGGTGCCGCGCCCGCCTTGAGCAGTTCCACCCTGCCCGTATAGAGGTCGGCTCTTAAAATATCGATGGTTGCAAGGGATTCCTCCGGCGCTTTGATCAAGAGAGAAGAATTGACCAGCTTGATCGCTGACTCGAACCCAAAGCCCGCCTTGATCAGCTTCAAAATAAACGAACAGGTCATAACCGAGTCGACCGCCGCCCGGCCGCCGCTGCCCATCCCGTCGCTCAAAACCAAATGGAAAAACCCCTTTGAGTCGAGGAAGGATTCATAGCAGTCCCCACAGTGCTGTTCCCCGTCCGCGGGGTACTGCTCCGCATGGAAATCGGCACGGTAACGGGCTGTTTCAAAGAAGGAAAGCTTGATCTTTTCCCCAATTTCAGTCACACTCGGCAGGTCGAATTCCAAGTCCAGCGCTGAAGAGAGGTTTTCACAGAGGAGCTGTTCCGAAACGGGAACCGGCGCTTTCAGGTAAATTTCCACCCCGGCGCGGCCATCCCGGTCGACAAAACAGACAGTTTGTTCCGACCTGACGTTCAAATTCCGGAGGACGGTATGTGCCTTTTCTGTCCCGCGTTCGTCAACCGTGGCAATGAAGCCGATCTCCTCCCCGATTTCACAGAGCATATCGGCGACGCCGTCAAGCTGTTCCGATGAGACCTGTTTTGCCTCCTCCACCATCCGCACCGCCTGTTTATGGGAGAGATAGCTCTGGTAATTCTGGTTGACAGTGGTGGTCAAAGCGCTGAATTTGCAGCATTTGTTCTGAAAATACTGCGGCATTTGGTCTTCCCGGATCCTCCCCTCTTTCTTTAAGATCGGCGTCAGTGCCTGCAGCGCCTGCCAGGTAGAGTCGTACTGCGTTTCCCAGCAAAACATCTTCAAGCCACAGTGGAGGCAGACGCTGTCCGCACTCCTGTGATAGACCGATGCAATGTCCAAAGCCGTGTTTTCCTGGATCTTGCCCGACACCATATCCACCGAATTTCTGAGATCGTGGATGGCGAGGGAGGCAAACTTCAACCGCCCTGCAAGCCAGTTCCCCTCCCGGTCCGGCTCTTGGAGCTCCACAGCCTCAGAGGACGTCTGAAAGCTCCACCTCAAATAACGCACAGGAACGACCGCGATCACCGCCGCCGCCAAAAAGGAGTCGAGGAGATAGGCTACCGTCTGCTGCTCCACCCCCACGAGCAGGGCCCCGCAGGTGTTGATTGCCAGGAAAACTGCGATCTGCCCTGTTTTCCTGATCGGCTTCAAAGCGCTCGCGACAATGGCAGCAATCATCAGCGCCCCGCAATAGGGGGCAAAATCGGCGCTGTAAAGGGCCAACGCCGCAGATACTCCCGCCGCGACCGCCGCGCTGAAAAATCCCCCTTTTCCCATAAAGTAAAGGACAGCCAGCACACCGGCAATCCTTCCGACCGAAAAGGTAAAGAGCTTGATGTCACAGAGTGCAACCAGAAAGACCGCTGCAATCACTCCGACGCTGATCATTTCCCTCACCGTATAATGGCGCAGGTCGCGCGGCGAAAAAAAGGCTTGTACCGCGGTCGCGCTGAAAAATGTGACCGCAAAGCAAAGGCAGGCCTGCAAAGAGCGAAACAGGTAGGTCATCATCCCCGCGCCTTCTACGGCCGATGCGCCGATCCCGCAGCAAAACAGGATGCTGAACGAAATACAGCCCAGCAAAATGGGATTTGCTTTCAGCGAGGAAGCAGGGCGGACAAAGACTTTGACCGCCAGAAGGAGAAGCAGGGCGGGCAGTAAAACCAACTGGTCCGCCGAATTCCCGAACAGGTAATAACCGATCAGGCTGCCTGCAACCGCGGCATAAGAATAGCTCTTCGGCAGAGCAGCCGACAGGGCAATCCCCATCCCTGCCAGGCCGCCGATCAGCCGCGCGTTGGAGGCCAAAGCCGTCAATAGGAGCACGATCCCGTACCGGACGGCTGATTCCACCCCCTGAAACCGCCCTGAACGCTCCGCCGTCTTTATCTGCAATGCTGTTTTCACGTCTCGACACCTCTGAAAATTTCATTCATCCCACAGAATTTGGAAATTAATCCCATTATATTCTGTTTCACGCAGATAAGATGTCAAAGCGTCAGGGCAAAAAAAGGGAAAAAACGGAAGGTTCTGCGGAATTACTGATAAACAGGGAGAAGAAACCGTTTTCCTTCCCCTTCAGCGTGTTTTTTAAACGCGATTCGGCCCTCAATTGACAAGGGCGGACAAGGTTTTTCGAAGAGGATAACAAAGCAGCGCGGAGAACTCATCCCCGCGCTGACAGCGTATTATTCTATTGTTCCAGCTGCTCGATCCCCGTACGGATCCGTTTGAGAGACTCCTCTTTCCCCAAAATGGCACAGATTTCGATTCCGCCGCCCGGCGTAAACTGTTTTCCCGAAACTGCAACCCGAACCGGCCAGAGGATCAAACCGTTTTTGACACCCTTTTCCGCAATCAGCTCGAATAAAGCCGAATGGATTGCCTCCTCCGTCCACTCGCCCAGTCCTTCGAGCACCGGCAGCACCGCTTTCAAGCTTTCGAGCGAGTTTTCCTCATTGGTTTTCATCTTCTTATGGCAGTAGAGGGCATTGTCATAAACCGGAAGCTGGTCGATAAAATCCACCTGCTCCGGAATATCGGTAAACAATTCGGTGCGGGACTGGAGAACCCGGGCAATCAGCCGGGTATCCACATCCTCCCTCTTACAGGTCTGGCGGATATAGGGGAGCGCCAGCTTTTCAAACTCCTCCAGCGGCAGGCGGCGGATATACGCCCCGTTGATCGCTTTGAGCTTGACCGGGTCGAAGATCGCGGGCGATTTGGAGATGCCGGAAATATCGAACTCCCGCACCAGTTCCTCCAAGGTGAAAATCTCCTCTTCCCCCTTCGGGCTCCAGCCGAGCAGGGCGATGTAGTTGACGACCGCCTCGGTCAGAAACCCCTTTTCGACCAGGTCTTCAAAGGATGCGTCCCCGTTGCGTTTGGAGAGCTTTTCTGTCTGGTTCTTCATCACCGGCGGGCAGTGGACATAAACCGGTTTTTCCCAGCCGAACGCCTCATAGAGCAGATTGTATTTCGGGGCGGAGGAAAGATATTCGTTCCCCCGGATGACGTGGGTGATCCCCATCGTGTGGTCGTCCACGACGTTTGCGAAATTGTAAGTGGGCATTCCGTCGGTCTTGATCAAAATCTGGTCGTCCAGAACCGAATTGTCGACCGTGATGTCCCCGAAGACCTCATCGTGAAAGGTGGTCGTCCCCTCCTCCGGCATCTTCTGGCGGATGACGTAAGGGACGCCGGCCTTCAGCTTTTCCTCGATCTCCTCTTTGGTGAGGTTCCGGCAGTGCCCGTCGTATTTGGGTGCCATCCCCGAAGCCTGCTGGATTTTTTTGAGCTCCTCCAGGCGGTCTTTATCGCAGAAGCAATAGTAGGCATCCCCGCTTTCAACGAGCTTCAGGGCGTATTCCTTGAACATCCCCATCCGCTCGCTCTGGACATAGGGGCCGCAGGGACCGCCGACATCCGGGCCCTCATCCCAATTGAGCCCTGTTTTGCGGAGGGTATTGTAAATGATGTCGACCGCGCCTTCCACATAGCGTTCCCGGTCGGTATCCTCGATCCTCAAGATAAATTTTCCGTCCTTGTCCTTTCGGGCAAGCAGATAGGCGTAAAGAGCCGTGCGCAGATTGCCGACGTGCATATAGCCGGTCGGGCTGGGCGCAAATCTGGTTCGAACCGTTGACATTTCGGTACTTCCTTTCCTTTCCTGTATCTTTAATATACTACCGTTTTACGCTGTTTTTGTCAATCGTTTTCCCCTGCTCTTTTATGTAAAACCGGGTTGGAGGGCAAAGCATCGGCTGTCCTATTCCAGCCTCATGTCAATTGATTGAAATAGAATTTTCAGAACCGGTTCGGCAAAGCACCGGGCGCCTCTCCGCCTATTATTTCCAGTCCGTCCGGGATATTTCGAACTGCAAGGGCACAGGCATCGGTCAGCCGCAAATGGTTTTTCAGCGGAAATGTCAACTTTCCCCGCGGTTCTCCTTCCTTGCAATGTACATCCAATCTCGCATTGAACAGCCCCAAATTACCTGGAATATTATTGAAAAAAATAAGGCTTCCTGCGCTTACTCCCAGCACAACACCGTCTGCATCGATATACTCCAGCAAAGTTTTATTAAATCCGGTTTCGTTGATTCTGTGAAGCAGATAACCAGTGTCCCCGCCGCATAAATACACGATGTCATACTGCTGCAGCTCTTCGGTGTCCATCCCCCTGTGCAGATCGTACACACTTATATTTTTGTCCTGGATTCCGCATTTCAACAGATCGTTCATACATTTCGGCAATACGGCGATCGCATCCGCATTGACCGCGGCTACCGGGATAAACAGCGCTTTTGCCGAAGCCATATCTGCGTCTGCCAATTCCACAAAATATTTTTTGATTTCCTCTGTTTCCAGTCCCGCCGATGTGAGTAAAACTTTCATTTTTTCATCCCCCTATTCCGGCCAATTCATTTGTCTATCCAAAATCCCCATTTTTCGGCATTCAGCGCATACAGCTTCTTTTTCCGCCTGATTTCCAATTTGATATTTTAAAATCTTATCTTTGAAAACAATATACTTTTTATTTCCCGCTTTAAAATCGACAAACCAGGTTCCGCCTCGGCCCGAATCCGATAGCATGGCCTTTGAAATCCGTTCAGGAAAGTCCTTGTTTGGGCAGGTAAAAAAGAGCGCCGTCCAATATTTGGGTTCCCCGTCCGTGCTCCATAATTCAACCTTATGTATGTTAAGGCAATCGATTATATTTTCATCGCTGATACTTTCCTTGATCAATACCCCCTCATAAATTTCCGTTTTCTTTTCCTGACCCACATTGCCGCCGCAGCCATGCCCCTTCTGAACACCGTCTACCATCAATTCGTCTTTCAGCAAAACGTCCATGGAAACGTGGAGGGCTTCTCCCAATACCAATAGTTTATCCACTTCCGGGAGCATAACGCCAGACTCCCATTTAGAGACAGACTGCCTGCTTACGCTGCAAATTGCAGCAAGTTCCTCCTGCGTCATTTGATTTGTTTTTCTCAATTCAATGAGCTTCTCCGACAATTTCACCACTGGATCCTCCTTTCTCGTAATTTATTATATCAAAAGCAAGATCGATTTCCACCAACCGAAACGTTCTTTTCCGCAACCTCCAGTTGCCTACAGATCAGCGCAGAGTTCGACTTCTATATTTTTCATTGCATGAGGGATGACAGGCTTTTTGCCTCCGGGAGCTCAAATGCGTTGTCAATTTTTACGCTCCAAGCGCGATTCATCACTATTTTCTATTCCGACAGGGCAGATATCTTAAAAAGCCGGATAAAAACCGGAAGAAAGATCACAGAATCCCTTGAAAAGAGGGAAGAAATATGATAGGATAATAAGCGTTGTCACGGTGTGCCAGTGTCTGAAAGGCAGAGGGAAAGAAGGAAGCCTTTGCATAGCGTGATGTGAAAAGGATAAGAATATTGTTAGCCAAAAGCGGTGTTCTTATGTAAGAGGAGGTGGAAAAGGATGCCGAATATCAAATCAGCGAAGAAAAGGGTCAAGGTGCTGGAAACGAAGACGATGCGCAACAAAGCGATCAAGAGCAATTTGAAGACAGTGCTCAAGAAAGCGGAGAGCGCGAGCGGAGCAGAAAAGGAAGCGGCGGTACGGCTGGCGGTGAAGAAGGTAGACCAGGCGTGTGCGAAAGGGCTGCTTCATAAGAATACAGCGTCGAGGAAGAAGGCGCAGCTTACGAAGAAGCTTTCGGAAGCGAAGGCGTAAGAGAGAAGAGAACGGAAGTGAATACAGTCAGCCACCTCTCATGGCTGTAGAAGCGGAAGGAAGAGAAGGGCGTATAGTGAAAGCTATACGCCTTTTTTCTATCGATTCAGTTTACTGTTGGTATATTATTTAATATAAATACTAAAAAGATAAAACTATTTGATCCTATGCCTGGATCGCTCTGTTCGCAAAAGATAAAAAGCTGCGCCTGAAAATTTTTCAGGCGCAGCTTCTTTCTTTTTGCACTTCGCTCTAAGCTGTAAAGCTGAATATCTGTTATACCCCGGCAATTTTCTGGTAAACGTCGATAAACCCGAGGATGGTAACGACTAAGATCAATGCCGGAGTGACAGTGCGGATACACCAAAGCCAAGCTTTTTTCAACCGGAATTTCATCCCTTCTGCTTCCATTTCCGCAATGAGCTTGCCCGGCTGCCAGAACCAGCCGATGTAGATGCACATCAGCAGGCCGCCGACCGGAAGGAGGATGTTATCAGTCAGCATTCCCATAAAGTCGAAGATGCTGTAGTTGAGGATGGTGATATCCCCCAGCACGCCAAAGGAGAGCGAGCTCGGGATGCCGAGCAGGAAGACCGCCAGTCCGACAATTAAAATCGATTTTCTGCGGCTCCAGTGCAGGTCGTCGATCGTATAGGAAACAACCGTTTCGAGCAGGGCGATCCCCGAGGTGACCGCGGCGAAAAGCATCAGAATAAAGAAGATGATCGCAAAGATCGAGCCCCCTGCGAAGGATTCAAACACCTTCGGCAGCGTCCCGAAGATCAAGCTTGGCCCCTGCGCCGGCTCCAGGCCGAATGCAAATACCGCGGGGAAAATCGCGATCCCGGCGAGGACAGCCGCGCCGGTGTCGAGCCCCGCTACGACGGCACAGTCTTTTGGGATGCTGTTCTTTTTATTGAGGTAGCTCCCGTAAGTCACGGTGATTCCCATCGCGAGGCTGAGCGAGTAAAACACCTGCCCGAGCGCCGCCGTGATTGACCCGAAGCTGAAGCTGTCGGCAGAGGGGGCAAACATGAACTCCAGGCCCTGCCATGCGCCCGGCAGCGTTACGGAACGAACCGCGATGATGACGATGAAGATGAAAAGCAGCGGCATCAAAAACTTCGATGCCTTTTCAATGCTTTTCGCCCCTTTATAACAGAGCAGGCAAGCGAGCGCCATAAAGACGAAATGCCAGACGATCGGCTCAACCGGGGATGCAATATAAGAACCGAAATCCACAGCCTGGAAGGTAACGGCGTAAGATTCGATATATTTGAGAATCCACCCGCCGATGACGCTGTAGTAGGAGAGGATCAAAAATGCAACCAAAACCCCTAAAACGCCGATAACTGTGGCTTTTTTTCCGACAGAACGGTACGCACTGACCGGGCTTTTCTGGGTATAGCGGCCGAGCGACATTTCGGTGACCATGACCGGCAGGCCGAGAACAAGGATAAAGACGAGGTAGATGATTAAAAACCAAAACCCGCCGTTTTTCCCCATCAAATAGGGGAACTTCCAAAGATTCCCAAGCCCGATGGCGGAGCCGGCCGTCGCTAAAATAAAGCCGATGCCGGTCGCCCATTGATTCCTTTTTGCCATAAAAAATGATCCTCCCCTATAAGTCATAAGATATTGAATAACATTTTACAATATTATGGCCAAACAATCAATCTTTTTACGGCAATTTATTGCGGGAAATACGATATTTTGCATCAGAGGGAGGAAAAATGGGAAATTAGCTTTAAAAGGGCAATCGATTTTTGCAAAAAAGGCAGGGCTTGAAACAATCAATCATCTTTTTGGAAAGCGGGAGTCTTCCATTGGCATCTGGCCTTCGCAGAGGGAAAAACCGTTTGCCTGGTAGAAAGGCAGGCTTTCCGGGTAGGAGATTAAGGCAATCCTCAAAAAATCCCGGTAGTGTTCCTTGAGCCTGATCATCATTTTATTTCCGATCCCCTGGCGCTGATAATCAGGGTGGACCAGCACGTAGGGGATATAAACGTTGATGGCGCTGTCGTCTAAAGCGGAAATCAGGCCGATCAGTTTTCCGGCTGAATTCCTGGCGGCTATATAATAGGAGGACTGTTTTACTGCCTGAAAGAGCCGCGCTTCATATTCTCCTGAACGCCATCCCAGTAGGAGAAATAATTCCTTCAGCTCTTCCGCTGAAATTGTTCCGTTCTCTTCAATGGCGACCATACGCCCATCCCCTTTCGTCTTAAATCTATGTGAAACCAGCGGGGAATTATGACAGATGCCGCTGAAAAGAGCACTACTAGAAAAAGCCAGCGCCTGAAAAGACGCTGGCTTTTATCCTGAAACAAGGAAAGGCTTACCGGTTCATTTCACTCTGCGGCCCGGTGCTGTGATGGGCCGCGATCATCCCGTCGATTTCCTTTAAGCTGGTGCAGGGCAGGTCGCCCGCCACCGTTTCTTTGACAGCGGCCATGGCGTTTCCGTATTCCACGGCTTTCTGCATGGAAAGCCCCGAGAGGATGGCGTAAAGGACACCGGAAACATAGGCGTCGCCGCTGCCGATCCGGTCGACGACCTCGATGCCGCAGTACGGCTCTTCGGTGTAGAAGGCATCGGCCTCCGCATCGTAGAGCAGGGAAGTGAAGTCATGGCTCGAAGGGCTGTTGATCTTCCGCTTGGTGGTGGCGACCACCTTGAGGGAATAGGTCGCGGCGAACTCTTTGAGGATCTCCTCCAGCCCACCGGTCCGCCCGAACATCCGGCGGCAGCTTTCCTCTGAAATAAAGAGGATGTCGATGTACGGCAGTACCGCCTCGATCGCGGCTTTGGCCTTTTCTTCTCCCCAAAGGTTGGCGCGGTAGTTGACGTCAAACGAAATCAGGGCGCCGTTTTCCTTGAATTTTTTCATCACGGCCGTGGCGTTTGCGCAGATCTCGTCTGAAAGCGCCAGAGTGATGCCGCTGGTGTGGAACAGCCGGGTATTGGTGTAGATTTCTTCCGGGAGCTCCTCCGCCTTGAAACGAGTGGCAGAGGAATTTTTGCGGTCATAGACCACGCTCGGCTTCCGCGGCGCTGCGCCGCTTTCCAAAAAGTAGATCCCAACCCGGGCGCCGTCGGCGGAATCGTTTACAACGTAACGATCATCCACCCCGATCGAGCGCATCTCCCGCGTGATAAAATTGCGCAGCTCGCTGACGGGCAGCTTGGTGGCAAAGGCCGTTTTCAGCCCCAGCGCCGCAATGCCGGCCATCACGTTCAGTTCCGACCCGCCGGGCTTGTTTTCCAAAAGGCCCGCGCGGGAGAGCCGCTCTTTCCCGGCCGGGGAGAGACGGAGCATCACTTCCCCTAAGCCGATTGCATCGAATTGTTTCTCCATCGTTGTCCTCCGCGTTACGCCTTTTGTTTGAGATGGACGGCAAAGCCGCCGATCTCCCCATCCAGATAAACCAAATTCAGGTTGCCATTGGCGTCGTAGGTCTTGCTTTCCTCACAGAAGGTGACCCCTTTACCGGAAAGGTAATACATTGCCCGCCGGATGTCGTTGGTCTGGACGGCGATATGCCCATTGGTTCCCCGTCCGTTGAATTTCATGATCTCGATGACGTCGTCCATAAAGATCGACTGCTCGCCGTCGTTGAGCGCCATCCCAAAGAAGGACTCGAACAGCTTCGCCGCCTTCATCGCCTCTTCGCCGCCCGACGAGTTGATGCCGATATGTACCAACTTGAAGCCCAGCATGGCGGTGATGGCCTGGCGGGCGAGCGCCTCAATTTCGTCATAGCGCTCTTCCTTCAACAGCGCGTCGGTCACCATCCAGCTTCCGCCGCAGGCGACGATCTTTTTAAAGGAGAGGTAATCGTTGAGGTTTTTGGGGGAGATTCCGCCCGTCGGCATGAATTTCACATTGCCGTAGGGCGCGCTCATCGCCTTGATCATCGCAAGGCCGCCCGCCGCCTCCGCCGGGAAGAATTTCACCGTGTCGAGCCCAAGCTCCAAAGCGGTTTCGATATTGCTCGGGGAGGAACAGCCCGGAATCATCGGAACGCCCTTTTCGAGACAATACTTCACAATGTTGGGATTCAACCCCGGGGAGACGATGAATTTCGCCCCTGCTTTGACGGCGTTGTCCACCTGCTCTTTTGTCAGGACGGTGCCCGCGCCGACCAGCATCTCCGGGAATTTTTCAGAGATGCGGGAAATCGCCTCCGCTGCTTCTTCGGTGCGGAAGGTGACCTCCGCCACCGGCAGGCCGCCCTTGATCAGGGCGTCCGCGAGCGGGATGGCCTTTTCGGCATCGTCGATCTTGATGACGGGGACGATGCCGATTTTGCCGATGGTTTCAAAAATTTCGTTCATGACTCCACCTCACAGCTTATTTGCCGGATTTTTCAAGCGCTTCGATGATGCCGGACATATAGGCGGCGCCGAGCGCGCGGTCGTACAGCCCGTAACCCGGGCGGCCCTGTTCGTCCCAGATCATCCGCCCGTGGTCGGGGCGGATCAGGCCCTGGTAACCGTTCTTGTGCAGGATTTCGAGCACCTTGTAGATGTTGATATCGCCCTCTTCGGTCATGTGGGCGCCTTCGTAGAACATCCCGGGCTTTACGAACTTGATGTTGCGGATGTGCATAAAGGCGATCCGGTCGATCTTGGAGAAATGATCGACGATGTCGAGGATGTCGTTATCAGGGTTCGACCCGAGCGAGCCGGTGCAGACGGTCAGGCAGTTGGAGGGGGAATCCACCATCTCCACGATCTTCTGCAAGCTTTCCTTGCTGTTGACGATCCGGGGCAGCCCGAAGAGGTTCCACGGCGGGTCGTCCGAATGAACCGCCATCTTGATGTCGTTTTCCTCCGCAACAGGGATGACCTGCTCCAGAAAATACTTGTAGTTGGCGCGGAGGTCCTCGTCGGTGACGCCTTTGTACTTTTCGAGGGATTCCTTGATGTAGGGGATGCGGCTCGGCTCCCAGCCAGGGAGGACGAAGCCGTTCGACCCGGATTCGACCATCTTAAACATGTCGTCCGGACTGGAAGCATCAATCACGCTCTGGTCGAAGGCCATGGTGTTGGAGCCGTCGGGAAGGACATAGGCCATCTCGGTTTTGGTGAAGTCGAAGACCGGCATAAAGTTGTAGCAGACCATATGGATGCCGGCTTTGCCGAGGTTGACTAAGGTTTTCTTGTAATTTTCGATGTACCGTTCGCGGCTGGGGAGGCCGAGCTTGATGTCCTCGTGGACGTTGACGCTTTCGATCCCGTCCAGGGTGAGGCCCGCTTTCTCCACCTGCGCTTTGACCTTGAGGATGTCCTCGAGCTCCCAGAGCTCCCCGGCCGGAACATCCAGCAGGGAGGTGATGATGCCTTTTATGTAGGGAACCTGCTTCACAGCCTGAAGGGAGATGTTGTCGTTGTTTTCGCCGTACCAGCGGAATGTCATTCTCATAACGGAATTCCTCCTTTTTTAGTTGAAACCAAACTCCGTCGGGGGCCGGGGCCGAAGCCCGGCCCGACGGATGGGAAATGCGGGATCAGACGCCGGAGTAAGCCCAGAAACCGCCGTCGATCGGGACTTCGATCCCGGTGACGAAGGCCGCGGCATCGTCGTCGAGGAGATAGCGCACGGTGCCGATCAGGTCTTTTTCCACGCCGAACCGTTTCATCGGGGTGTGGGTGAGGATTTTGTGGGAGCGCTCGGTCAGAGAGCCGTCCGGATTGCGGAGCAGGGCCGCATTCTGGATCGTCTCAAAGAAGCCGGGGGCAATCGCGTTGACCCGGATGCCGCATTCGGCGAAATAAACACAGAGGTATTTCGTGAAGTTGGTGATCCCGGCCTTGGCCGCCGCATAAGCCGGAACCTTGGTCATCGGGGAAGCGGAAGCCATCGAGGAGATGTTGAGGATCGAGCCTTTGCCCGCCTCGACCATGTCGGGGGCGAACTCCTGGGTGACGATCAGCGTCCCCATGAAGTTGATGGAAAAGACCTTCATGAAAGCGTTTGCGTCGATGTCGAGCAGGGTGCGCTCATTCGGGTTTTTCCAGTCCTCCACCTTGAAGAGCTCCTGGGTGGTGGTCGCCATCGGGTTGTTGCCGCCCGCGCCGTTAATCAGGATATCACAGGGGCCGAACGCCTTTTTGACCTCTTCGTGGGCTTCCTTCACCTTTTCCGGCTCCAGCACGTTGCAGGAGACCGCAATTGCTTTTCCGCCTGCCGCGTTGATCTCGTCCGCGTACTTCTTCGCCGCGTCGAGATTCAGGTCGAGCAGGGCTATTTTTGCACCGTCTTTCGCCAGTTCTTTGGCGAAGAAGCTGCAAAGGACGCCGCCCGCCCCGGTGATTACAATTACTTTGTCTTTCAGGTTTGCCATAAAAAACATCCTTTCGTTCTTTATTTACTCTGATATATCACGGATAGATTTTCCGGCCCTTTGCATCCGGCGTGCCGGTGTGCCGGTAGAAGTAGGTGTTGACGATGTCGCGCCACTCTTTGGAATTCTCAAACTGGATATTCAGCCGCTCTTTGACCAGGGCGAAGATGTCCGGCTGGATCATGTGCTCCAGGGCCGCCCAGTCCCTGATGTACCCTTTGACCGTTTCGACCCCTTCGAAATGGGTGTCGTAGATGTGCTGGATCAGGGTTTTCCCGGATTTCAGCTTGTGGGTGTAATCCACGTGGTGGAAGAATAAGAGCAGGTCGTCCGGGCAGGTGTCGGCCTTTTCATAGAGAGAGGCATTTGGTTCAAAATACTGGCTGGTGTAGCCGGTTCCGGTCGCAACGGTGCGGTCTACGCCGACCCCTTTCCAGTCGGCAAAGTGGTAGGTGCCCCAGCGGTCGTATTCGTAACCGTCTACGCTCGGGCCGTAGTGGACATGCGGCGTGACCATCCAGCCCACGCCGAGGGGGGAGGTGTAATTCTCATAGGTGCGCCGGGAGCTCATCAGCATCGGGAGCATGGTATCCATGACCGTTTTGTTGACGCCCAGTGTGAGGCCGGTCCACTCCCGCGCGATCTCCTCGGCGGTGAGGTCGGCGTTCCAGCAGAGCCGCCCATAGCCGTAGAGGTTCGCTTGGGCCAGCGGGCTTCCAGTCCAGCATTCGTCGTCCCCGATATTCGAGACGGCGGCGAGCCCGGCGTGCTTCGGGTGATGCAGGCTTCCGTCGCACATCTTTTTCACGTAAGAACCCTTGCCCTTTGCATAGGTGTCAAAGTCCAGCACCTCTTTCCAGAGCGGGACGAGGTAGCAAAGATGGCGCTGCTGACCGGTGTATTCCTGTGTGACCTCGAACTCCAGGATCTGGTTGGTCTGCGGCATTGCGCCGAGAAGGGGAGAGACCGCCTCGCGGATCTGGAAATCCATCGGGCCGTTTTTGATCTGGAGGATGACGTTGTCGGCAAACTTGCCGTCGAGCGGCATGAAGTGGTCGTAGGCAGCGCGGGCGCGGTCGGTGGTGCGGTCGCGCCAATCCTGGTTGCAGTTGTAGACAAAGCAGCGCCAAATGACGATGCCGCCGTAGGGCTTGACCGCCTCCGCCAGCATGTTGGAGCCGTCGGCGTGGTTCCGGCCGTAGGTAAACGGGCCGGGGCGGCCTTCGGAATCGGCTTTTACAAGGAATCCGCCGAAGGTGGGAACCGCTTCATAGATCGTCTTGGCGGCATCTTTCCACCAGCTGCGCACCCGCTCGTCCAGCGGGTCGGAAACGTCGATGCCGCCGAGCTGGATCGGCGCCGCGAAGTTGACACACATATACATGGTGATGCCGTAGCTGTTGAAAACGTCATTGTACCGCTTCACCATCGGGAGATATTCCGGGGTGATGAACTTGGTTTCGTGGAAATGGACGTTAACGTTGTTGATTGAGATGGCGTTGAGGCCGACCGAGGCGAGCATCCGGGCGTAGTCCTTGATCCGGCTCAAATCCTCCATAAACCGGTAATCCGTGAAGAAGATCGAACGGCCGGCATAGCCGCGCTCGATGTCCCCATCGCCGTTGTCCCACTGGTTGATCATCCGGATTTCGTTGCGCGGATAATCCATTTTACAGCATTCTTCCGGTGTTTTTCCAAGCGCTAGTCCTTGCAACAAGCTGAAAACACCGTAAAGCAGGCCGGTGGAGCTTTCCCCGGCGACCATGAAGCCGTGGCTGCTTTTTTCGATGACGTATCCGTCCTTGTGCTCGACGGCCGGCAGCCCTGCGACCAGGCGGAGGCTGGCACCCGATTCGACCCTCGCGGGGGCCGGGAGCCCGACGGCCTTGCAGAAGCATTCGATCTCCTCTACGGCGGAATCGGTGATTTTATCGCCGTTTTCAACGCTGACCGAAGCGAGATTTGCCGCCAGAACCTCCTTGTTTAAAGAATCGGCGTTGGTGTCGTACCGCAGCCAGCAGTCATAAAGCGCGCTCATAACATCCTTCCTTTCTCGGTTTCGTTTACAGTGTTACCGTTCGAAATGCTTTTTATTGATGTCCTCGGTCAGCGGCTCGCCGAACCAGAGGAATTTGCAATAGGTTAGAAGGGCCTGCCAGTCCTCTTCGTTGTGGGCGTGGGTTCCCTCCCTATAGTGGATGCCGTTTTTCTCCGGGATCCCCAGCAGGTCGAAGAGCGGCTGGGAATCCTCCCAGGCAAGCTGGGTGCCGTAGGGGTTCGACCAGTAGTCGTCCAACCCCTCGGTGGTAAAGCAGGCGCGGGGTGCAACCGCCGTCCGGAGGGTATTCGCGTCAAAGGGGAGGTGGGACTCCCGCTCCGGATAGACGCTGTTGTCCCCAAACGATGCAAATTCCCGGACAAACCAGTTGGGGGCGAAATTCGTGATCCCGCCCACCGCTTCGCAGGCTTCCGGGTCTTGGCGGGAGCCTGCGCGGGTTCCGATGAAGCGCAGGGAGCCCACACCGCCGCAGCCTGAAGCGTTCGGGTTGACAACCGCCGCCCGCTCGTCGTAGATGCCGGCGCAGAGAGCCGCTTTGCCCAGACGGGAATGACCGGTGTAGCAGGCTTTCCCTGCGTCGATCTGCGGGAGGGTTTCAAAGTAATCCATACAGACCAGGTAGCCGAAGCCCCACTGTGCAATCTCCCCCCAGTCGCAGTCCGGATAGGCGGCCGCAAGCGGATGGATGTGCTCCAGATCGATTTTCTCCGGGGTGACTTTTTCCAATTTTTCGACGACGTAACGAACTCTGTCATCCTTTGGCTCAAAGGTTCCGCGGCGATAATCGGCAACCATCTCCAACAGGGCGCGGTCGCCGCAGAGATCGCACCGGTCGAATGCGGCGAGGGCGAAACCTTCTTCGGTCACCGCCTTTTCCTCAAGCGGGAGGGGTTCGTCGACATAATCCGTCGAATCGATGATCACTGGGAACCGCTCTCCGGGGCGGTTCGGGTAGACCAGCCGCACCTTCATGGAGACGTCCGCGGCAACGCCGAAGGTGAGGACGATGTTTTCCTCTATCGCTTTTCCGCCAAATTTCAGCGCCTTGTTCGTGACGGACGATTTGACCTCCCCGCGGTTTTCAGGGAAGTGGCCGAACATGTAATGGGCGAACATCTCTTTTAAATAAGCGCGCTGTTCCTCCCATTGTTCGGGGGAGGCGATCTTTTTCCCGAAGCGGTCTGCCGTGCAGTCCGGCATATTGGGAATCGCCGGCAGCTCATCATAAGCCGGCCATTTTGTTCCTGGGGTCATTGCAGCATCTCCTTTGCAGTTTACCGCCGCACGGTATCAGCGGTCTGAGTGGGTGGCGGAAGGCGGTTCGTTTTTGAGGGTAGGGTACGATCGTCTAAAGGAGGTTCCGTCCTCGGCGAAACAACTTTTTGACTAAAAGATTTTTGTTTTGGGGAGGCCGAAGAAGTTCGCCGCATTGTTGAAACAGATGTCCTCGACGACCTTTCCGATCCTGTCGTAATCCGCCGGGATTTCACCCGCGTCGATCCAGCTCCCCAGCAGGTTGCAGAGAATCCGCCTGAAATATTCGTGGCGGGTATAGGAGATAAAACTCCTCGAATCGGTCAGCATCCCGACAAAGTTTGCAAGGATTCCGGTGTTCGCAAGGGCCCGCATCTGATTCACCATCCCGTCGCGGTGGTCGTTGAACCACCAGGCGGCTCCGAGCTGGATCTTGCCGGCGGCCGGCCTCTGCTGGAAGCATCCCGCGGCGACGGCGAGCCTGTCGTTGTCGTTCGGGTTCAGGCTGTAGAGGACGGTTTTGGGGAGGCTGTTCTGCTGCTCCATCAAGTCGAGGAGCCGGAGGACGGATTCGACCGAAAGGTCATCCCCGATGGCGTCGAAGCCAGTGTCCGCCCCTGCCAGCTTGAACATGGCGGTGTTGACGCTGCGGACGACGCCAAGGTGGAGCTGCATCCCAAAACCGAGTTCTTCATAGACGCTGCCGAGATAGACCATCAGCTGGGTGTGATAGGCGCTGATCTCTTTCCCGGTCAACGGTTTGCCCGCCAGCGCCTTTTTCAAAGCGGCGTCCGCGTCCTTTTTGTCACAGGAAATGAAAGCCGGCGCGCCGAACGCGTGATCGGAGAGAAGGCAGCCGTGGCTTTTAAAGAATTCCACCCGTTTCAGAAGGGCGAGCTTGAGGGAATCGAAATCGACAATTTCAACTCCCGCCGCGGCGCCGAGCTCCTTAACATAGGCGGTAAACCCCTCGTTTTCCAGGTGGATCGCCTTGTCGGGCCGGAAGGTGGGGAGCACCTGAACCGGGAAGGACGGATCGTCCGCCAGCGCGATGTGATCCTCAAGGCTGTCCGCCGGATCGTCGGTCGTACAAAGAGCCGCCACACCGGAGCGCAGAATCAGGCCGTGCGCCCGGAATTCCTCCTTTTGCAGAAGGGCGTTGCAGGTGTCGTAGATCTCTTTGGCGTTTTCTTTGCAGAGGAGCTCGTCTACCCCGAAATACCGTTTCAGCTCGAGGTGAGTCCAGTGGTAGAGGGGATTTCCATAACAGCGGGAAATTGTCTCGGCCCACTTTTCGAACTTCTCGTAAGGGTCTGCGCCGCCAGTGATATAGCATTCTTCTACCCCATTTGCCCGCATCAAACGCCACTTATAGTGGTCGCCCGAAAGCCAGAGGTCGGTGATGGTCTCAAACTGCTTGTTTTTCAGAATCTCCGCCGCACTCAGATGACAATGATAGTCGAAAATCGGCATCTTTTCGGCGTAGCTGCGGTATAAAAGCCGCGCGGCATCGCTTTGCAGAAGAAAAGAATCGTTGATAAAAGACATGTCAATCCCCCCATACTGTTATTGATTTCAGTATACATCATTTTTTGCAAATAAATTAGTGATTATTGCTTGAAAAATGGCAAAAATTGCTTTACTATAAAAAGAGGAAAAACAACCGTAAATCTGGAGGAGGGATCTGCCCAATGGGAACGGTAAAACAGGAATTCAACCCCCGGCAGGTGATGAGCAGGCCGAACTTTGAGCTGTTCCATTTTTCCGACAACAAGCCTTTGAGTGTGGATTACCACAACCACGATTTTTACGAAATCTATTACTTCATCTCCGGGAAGGTCAACTGTGTGATCGAAGGGCGGAATTATTACCTCAAACCGGGGGATATCCTCCTTATCGGCAACAATGAGGTTCACCGGCCTCTGATCGAGCTGGGGAAGACCTACGAGCGGATCGTCGTCTGGGTTCATCCGAATTACGTTAGGAACATCGAGCAGGGGGAGATCAATCTCACGGCCTGCTTTGAAGATTCCGCCCGCCGCCACAACAACCTCCTGCGCCCTTCGAATGAAATGTTCCGGATGATCCGGAAAATCTATGAACGGCTGGAGGCGGTTTACGGCAGCTCCGCCTACGGCAGCGCCGCCTTGAGCCGTGCTTATATCACTGAGCTTCTGGTTCTGCTCAACAAAGCTTATTTCGACATGGCGGAGGACGATATGGCCGAGGTGGAGTACAACGAAAAGATCAGCGATATCATCCGTTATATCAACGACCACCTCTGCGGAGACCTGTCGCTCGATACATTGGCAGGGGAGTTTTACATCAGCAAGTACCATCTGAGCCGGCAATTTAAGGACTGCGTTGGATTTACCCTCCACCAGTATGTTTTGAAAAAGCGGCTGATGAACGCCCGCACGCTGCTTCAGGAGGGCGGGACGGTCAACGGCGCTTTTATCCGAAGCGGCTTTAACGATTACTCCAATTTTTCGCGTAGCTTCAAGGAAGAATTCGGCTGCTCCCCGAAACAGTACCTAAGGATGGTTCAGAGCAATCCCCTGACCTGAGAAAGCGGGTCAAAGATTTCGGGGAGTTAAAAAGCCCCCTCGATTACTGATTTTATAGAGGCCGACCCTAGGGGCCGTACCGCTCGCGTAAAGCAAAAACCCGGAAAACACTCCGGGTTTTCATGCAGACATAAAATTGAAGGCTTTAATTTCCTGCGGCTCTTATCGAATCACTACAAGCGCCTTTCCGTTGTATTCCCGCGTCATGGCGTCCGCATCTTCTTGACTGTGGGCCGTGATGCCGAAGGGGAGCCGGACGGCGGTCTGGAGATGCCCCAGCAGGGCGGAAATCTGCTCCGGCGCCGCGCCGGAAAGCAGGGTCGTATTGAGCATGACGTATTCCGCCTCTACATCATAGAGCTGATCGAGGATAATATCCAGCACGCTGTCAAAATCGCCGGAAGCGAGATACCCGCTCAATTCGGCGGCGTTTTCCGGGGTCGCGAGCTGAAGCACGGGAGTGTCCGCCTTGACTTCCACACAAACCGTGGGGGTGCAGGCGGTTTCTCTTGCCGCAATTTCCCGTTTGACCGGGGTGAGCGGGAGCACCTTTTCAGCGAGCAGGCGGATATAATCGTAATTTGTGCCGCAGCAGCCGCCCAGGATGTTGACGCCGCTTCCGGCGAGCTCGGTCATCACTTCGGCGTATTCCTCCGGCGTCACGTCGAAGGAGGTGACCCCGTCCTTTTCCTGCGGGAGCCCGGCGTTGGGCTGGATCATGACCGGGAGGTTTGTGAGCCCGGCGAGCTGCTTCGCGTAGGGAAGAAGGTCTTTCGGCCCGACGCTGCAGTTGATCCCGACCGCATCTGCCCCGAGCGATTCCACTAGGGCGGCGGTGCTTTCGATGCATCCGCCGGTGTAGGTGCGCCCGTTCTGTTCGATCGTAATCGTGCAGAGCACCGGCAGCTTCGTGTTCTCTTTGACCGCGAGCAGGGCGGCTTTTACTTCGTAAAGGTCGGCCATCGTTTCGATCAGCACAGCGTCCGCCCCGTATTTTTCGGCTAAAAGCGCCTGCTCTTTGCACAGGTCGTACGCCTCTTGGAAAGAGACCTCCCCCATCGGTTCGAGGAGCTTGCCGCAGGGGCCCATGTCGTAGACCAGGTAAGCGGGCTTTCCCGCCTCGTCCACTGCGCGGGCAGCGCATTCGAACGCGGCTTTGACCAGTTCCTCCAGCGTATAAGGCAGCCCTGCGATTTTGAACCGGCTGCAGCTGAAGGTGTTGAGGGTGATTGCCATCGCACCGCTTTTCAGATAATTCCGGTGGATGGCGGCGACGGTTTCCGGGCTGGTGATGTTGAGGACGGTCGGATTTTCTCCGGGCTTTAAGCAGCCGTCCATCTGGACAGTGCCGAATGCACCGTCAAAAATCAGAAATCGGTTTTGAATATGAGAACGCAGATCCATCATGACCGCTCCTTTCCTGCTTGAACTAAAAGAATGCTGTTATTATACATCACAAAAGGGGCGGATGTAAAGGAGCCGTTTTGGAAAGCCGGGTTGTATTTTTGGGAAAATCTTGGTACAATAGGCCGGAAAGCTCGGTGCGAAGGGAGAGATGATCTTGGTATCCGCTGTGATTGTCGCCGCCGGGAACAGCACCCGGATGGGAATGAATAAGCTGTATTTGAAGATCGGGGGGATTCCCGCCGTCGTGCGGAGCCTTCTCGCGTTTGAGGCCGCTCCTTCGGTGTCGGAGACGGTGGTGGTCTCAAAGCCGGACGACCTGGAGCAGTATCGCCTTTGGCGGGAAGAATACGCGCTGAAAAAGCTCCGTGCGGTGGTTCCCGGTGGGGAGACCCGCCAGCAGTCGGTTCTGGCGGGAATCGCTGCGGCTTCGCCCGAAAGCGGTTATTTTGCCATCCATGACGGCGCACGGCCCTTTATCGATCCGCACGATATCGAGCGGGTGATCCGGGATGCAGAACGGTATGGTGCGGCGACGCTGGGCGCGCCGGTAAAGGATACGATCAAGGTCGTTTCCGAAGAGGGGCTGATCGAATACACGCCGGAGCGGAGCCGGCTGTTTATCACCCAAACCCCCCAGGTGTTCCGGCGCTCAGTCTACCTGGAAGGGGTGGAGGCCGCCCAAAAGGATGGAATTGAGTTCACCGACGACTGCCAGCTGGTAGAGCACGCGGGGCGGCGGGTTTACATGACGGCCGGGGATTACCGGAACATCAAGCTGACGACCAAGGATGACATCGCGGTAGCAGATGCCTTTGCAAAGGGGGAGTGACAGATGATTCGGGTGGGGCACGGATATGACGTTCACCGGCTGGCGCAGGGCCGAAAGCTCATCCTCGGCGGGGTAGAAGTTCCGCATACGGTGGGATTGCTGGGCCATTCGGATGCCGACGTTTTGACCCATGCGGTGATGGATGCGCTGCTTGGGGCGGCGGCTTTGGGGGATATCGGGGCGCAGTTTCCCGACACCGATGCAGCCTACGCAGGGGCGGACAGCATAGGGCTGCTCGAAAAGGTAGCCGCCCTGCTGAAAGAAAAAGGATACCGTGTGGTGAATATCGACAGCACGGTGATCGCGCAGGAGCCGAAGCTGAAAGGGTATATCCTCCGGATGCGGGAGCGGCTGGCCGGGGCCTGCGGGCTTCCGCTGGACGCTGTCAGCGTGAAAGCCACAACCGAAGAGCGCCTCGGTTTCAGTGGGCGGGAAGAGGGGATCGCCGCCCACGCGGTCGCACTGGTCGAGACGACTATATGACGCGAACCGGATGCAACAGTCTTGGGAAATGGTGGATTTTTCCCACTGTTTAGCCGCTTTGAATCTGAAAAGAGAGGGGAAACGCGATGCTTACGGACAAGAGGGAGCAGATCGTCCGGCTCTGGTTTGATATGTGGCTTAGGGCGGAGGACATGGGGCTGACGGATATTTTTACTGCCGATGCGGTCTATATTGAGAGCTGGGGGCCTGAATATCACGGTGCTGCAAAAATCCGGCAGTGGTTTGCGGAATGGAACACCCGCGGCCGGGTTTTCCAGTGGGAGATCAAACAGTTTTTTCACAGCGGTACGCAAACTGTGGTGGAATGGTATTTCAAAAACCGCATGAACGACGGGAGGACGGAAGCTTTTGATGGCGTGTCGATCATCCGCTGGACGGAGGACGACAGGATTTGTGCCCTTCAGGAATTCGGCTGTAATGAACACCGGTATGATCCATATCAAAACGGCGGTACTCCGGAGTTTGAAAACGAAAAAGCAAAGTGGTTTTAAAAACTCCTGCTTTTTCTGATTCAATGGAGGCGGCGCTTTTTATCTTTCTAAAAAGTATTGTCATATTGTCAAAGACGTTCATAGTATATCAACAGGAGTGATCCGGCTAGGCTGGAACGCGCTCCTGTTGATTTTTTATCTTTAAAAACAGTGGTGATGACTTTTGGCCAAACAGCTTATTATGCTCCGCTCGATCACCTACGCATATAAAGCGCGGGATTACCTTTCCCGCCGCGGGATTACAGCGCACATCCAGCGGACCCCCGCCGCCTATTCGAAGTGCGGCTGCGGCTACAGCATCTGGACGAAGCAGGAACCGGAGATGATCCAAGCCATGCTGGGGCAGGTCGGGATCAAAGTCGTGGGGATTGCGGAAGCGGATTGAACCCGGAAGGTTGATTTTGAGGAGAAAGAGAACGATTTTTGGATGGAGGGATTGACTTGATTTATTTTGACAACGCGGCCACGACCTATCCGAAACCGGATTCGGTGGTGCGGGGTCTCTCTGAGGCGGCGAGGTATTTTGGAGGGAATCCCGGGCGGAGCGGGCACGCGATGTCTATGCGGACCGCCGCCATGGTTTATGACACGAGGAAAAAGGCGGCGGAGTTATTCAACCTCCAGGCCGAAAACGTCGTCTTCACCTTGAACTGCACCCACGCGCTGAATATGGCAATCAAGGGTGCAGTCAGGCCGAGGGGGCATGTCGTGCTTTCCTGCCTGGAGCACAATTCCGTCCTGCGCCCGGTCTACGCGCTTTCGAAAACAGCGGGTGTCAGCTACAGCGTAGTGCGTCCGGAACGGACAGACGAAGAAACGGTTCAGGCGTTCGAGCGGCAGATTACGCCCCAAACCCAGGCGATCATCTGCACCCACGCCTCCAACCTGAGCGGAAAGATCATGCCGGTCGAAAGGCTTTCGGATCTTTGCCGTGCAAGGGGAATCCTCTTGATCGTCGACGCCGCTCAAAGCGCGGGCGTTCTGCCGATTGACCTGAAACGGCTGGGGCGCTGCGTCGTCTGCATGGCTGGGCACAAGGGTCTTTATGGTGCATCGGGAACCGGAATGATGCTGCTCGGGGACGGCGTTTCGCTTTCTACCATTCTGGAAGGAGGGACGGGGAGTGTTTCAAACCAGCTGGAACAGCCGGATTTCATGCCGGACCGTTTCGAAAGCGGCACGGTGAACACAGCCGGCATTTTCTCCCTCAGCCGGGGGATGGATTTTGTCCGCAGACATGGGATCAACTGGATTTACCGGCATGAGATGGCCGCCTGCATCCAGATTTTCGGTGCCCTGACACGCAATCCGAACCTCCGCGTCCTCGACCCCGGTTTCCGGGTGGGCACCCATGTGCCGGTTATCAGCTTCGTGCACAACGGGATGGATTCCGGGGAGGTCGGGGAACGGCTCAACCGGGCAGGGATCGCGGTGCGGAGCGGTCTGCACTGTGCGCCGCTGGCCCATGAATTCTACCATTCTCACGAAACGGGCGCGGTGCGTATTTCTCCGAGCGCCTTTACAACCAGGCAGGATACCGAAACACTGATCCGAGAAGTAAAAAAGATGTAAATCCCGGCGGTTTTCGGTTGCATTTCCTTCTTATTATTGGTACACTATAACTGTATGTAAAGTGAAGAGCTTTCTCGCTTTGACATCGGAAAGAAGGAAGGCGCAGGATGCAGTATTTATCGTTTGTCTGGAACTCCCTCATCGGTGTGGTCAAGACGTTCACCATCATGGATTTTATCGACATCGTCCTCGTCTCTTATTTGGTTTATAAGGCGATCAGGATTGTGCGTGAAACCCGGGCCGAACAGCTGGTTAAGGGCTTGGTCGTCCTGGGAATCACCTACTTCATTGCGACGATGATTAATCTGAAGATGCTCTCCTTTATTTTGACAAATGTCTTTACCTTCGGCGTGCTGGCGATCATTGTGGTCTTCCAGCCGGAGCTGCGCCGCGCGCTCGAAAAGGTGGGGCGGACAAAGATCGCCGAGCTGGGGGGGATTGCCAGCGGAGATGCCCATTCGGAGCGGGGGCAGACCTGGTCTGCGGCGATCCCCCCGATCGTAGAGGCCTGCGAACGGCTGTCCGGCACCAGAACCGGGGCTTTGATCGTCATCGAGAACAAAACAAAGCTCGGCGACCTTCTCCCCGCGGGGACGATCATCGACGCAAAGGTGAGCACCTCCCTGCTCTGCAACATCTTTTACCCCAATACGCCGATGCACGACGGGGCCGTCATCATGCGGGACGGACGGGTATTGGCGGCAGGGTGTTTTTTGCCGAGCACCCAGAAGGGAGAATACCTGGACAAGCAGCTCGGCTCCCGGCACAGGGCTGCCCTCGGCATGAGCGAAAACTCCGACGCGATCATTATCGTGGTCTCAGAAGAAACCGGCATGATCTCGGTGGCGGAAAACGCTGCGCTTGAGCGCGGGTTTAATTCCTACACCTTGACACAGCTTTTGCGGGACAGGCTGGTGCCGGAAGCCGCTGAGAAGGAGAAGAAAAAAGGCTTGTTTGGGAGGTTCAGACGATGAAACGGTTGAAAGAGAGCTGGCTTTCCAAGCTGTTTTACAACGACATGGTCGTTAAGATTCTCTCGGTTGTCGTTGCGGTGATCGGGTGGTTCCTTGTGGCGATGATCGTCGACCCTGAAGCGGAGGCGACGATCTACAACATCCCGGTTCGGGTCGCGGTGGAGGGCTCCAGCTTGCAAAATCTGGGCTTGAATGTAGTGGGGGGAGAAAACCAGACCGTCAATGTCAGGGTGAAAGGCAAACGGTACCAGATCGGAACACTGACGCCTGACGATTTCAATGCGGTCGCCTATCCCACTTCGGTGACAGCGCCTGGGGAATACCAGTTGGAGGTATTTGTCCAGAAGGCGGACACGACAAAAGAATTTGAGGTGCTTTCCGGGTCTTTGGAGCAGATTACGGTTCGTTTCGACCGGATCGCCACCAAGACGTTTGACCTGGCGGCCGAGGTGGGCGGCTTGAACTTAGCTTCCGGCTATATCAGGAGTGATCCGGTGGCGACCGCCTCTCCCAAACAGATCACGATTACGGGGCCGGAGCAGAATGTGAACCGGGTTGGGAAATGTGTGGTTCGCGCTGAAGTGAGCGAGGAGCTTTCGAAAACGCTGTCTGTCAATGGGACGCTGGAAATTCTCGACGCCGACGGGCAGCCGCTGGAGCCCGAGGAAAATAAGTTTATCCTTTCGTCCGAGAAGTTCGCTGTGACGATTCCCGTTTTAAAACAGAAGATGCTTCCGCTGACCTTTGATTATTTGAATGTTCCGGCCGGATTTTCCACCGACCAGCTCGTCTGCCGGATGAGCAGCGAGTCGATTCAGGTTGCGGCTCCGGTTGAGGTCATCGACAATATGACGGAGCTGAAGGTAGGCTATGTTGATTTCAAACAGCTCGACTTGAATTATACCAAGGAGTTTGAAATAGAACTGCCGACCGGGTTTATCAATTCCA
Source organism: Oscillospiraceae bacterium (assembly GCA_022792755.1). Lineage (GTDB taxonomy): Bacteria > Bacillota > Clostridia > Oscillospirales > Ruminococcaceae > Metaruminococcus_A. The sequence continues at coordinate 53,508 of JAAWBP010000082.1, forward strand.
CCAATCTGACCAAGATCACCGTTTCGTTTGACACATCGGGCTTCACCTCGAAAAACACCTGGATCAGCAAAGACAATCTTAAGATTGTCAATGTGCCCGACGGTTATCGGGCAAAGGTGGTGACACGGGCGATCAACTCCGTCAGGATCATCGGGAGCGAGGAGAATCTCGTCGGAATCTCCTACCAGGATGTCGTCGGGGAGATCGACATGATGAATACCAGCGTTGCGGAAGAGGGGCAGTACACCGTACCGGTCACGGTAAAATTCCCGTCTAAGAGCGGGGTTTGGGCCGTTGGGGAATATACGGCGGTTGTTTCTGTCCAGTCCGAATAGCGAGAAAGGGCGGCTGTGCTTTTAGTACAGCCGCTTTTTACGGAAAGACCCTTTTGAAGACAACCAAGCTCGTGCTATGCGGTTGGACGGCTGAACATTAGGAGGAAGATATGCCTATTTTGGTGACCAATATTCGGAGTGGTCTCGGTGAAGCCGAGGAGGTGATCCTCGAAAAAGCGATGCAGCGGCTGGGTGTCAAACGCTCCGCGGTGAAAGAAGCCGCAGTTTCAAAGACCACGGTGGATGCGAGAAGGGGAAGAATTTCTCTTGTCAGCTCAGTTCTTTTACAGCTGGAGGGAGATGAGGAGAAACAGGCAGCGCGTGCGGCCGACCCGCAGATCACCTATCGCCGGGAAGAACCGCTCTCCCTTTCCCGCGGTATGGAAAGGCTGTCTGCACCGATTGTAGTGGCGGGATTCGGCCCGGCAGGGATGTTTGCCGGGCTTCTACTCTCGGAACAGGGGTATCCCGTGGTGATTTTAGAGCGGGGGAGCCGGGTCGAGAAGCGGACGGAATCAGTCGGCCGGTTTTGGAGCGGCGGACCTCTGAACCCCGAATGCAACGTCCAGTTTGGCGAGGGGGGCGCTGGTACCTTTTCCGACGGAAAGCTCACGACGCGGATCGGGGATCCGCGCTGCGGCTATGTTTTGAAGCGTTTTGTGGAGTTCGGCGCGCCGGAGGAAATTTTAGTCAAAGCAAAACCCCATGTGGGGACAGACCACTTAAAAGGGATTGTCCGCAGTATCCGGGAGCGCATCCTAAAAAACGGCGGACAAATTCGTTTTGACTGCAGGCTGGAGGAAATCTGTGAAGAAGGGGATTCCCTGCGCCTTCGACTGGCGGACGGCGAAGAGCTCGAAGCCGCCGCCTTGATCCTTGCGGTTGGGCAC
>JAAWBP010000083.1 GCA_022792755.1 Oscillospiraceae bacterium
AACAATGTTCTCGGGTACCCGTTCGAAATCTTCGATTTCGCCAACGGGTGAGGTTATTATACCCTATTTCATCCAGCTTGTCCAGCGGCAGGAATCCTTTTGCTTGAACGCCGCCCTTTTTCAAACGGCCCTGATCCATTAAAGCGCTTTTCAGAGACAGAAGTCGATTTGATCTGTTATGCCATGGAGAAACAGCAATTTCATACTCAAAACGAGCAAAAAAAGCAATATCCATTCGGTGCGGAATCATTTATAATAAAGACAATCAATGAACCAGGAGGCGACAACGATGAACAACGATGTAAAAATTTTGCGGGAACTGGCCGGACGCTATGCCATTGCCGCCAACGACGACCGAAACTACGAACGCAGGCTCCTTCACAAAGCGGTCAACGACCTGCATATGATCCGGCCGGTCGTGCTGATCGATGAGCTCCCCTGGAACGAGCTCAACGGCGAAGGGGAGCTGACCCTCCACTGTGAAGACCCGTTCCTCCGCACCGTCGAGCAAAAGCTCCGCCAAACCCTCTACAAATGGAACCACTTCCCCGCCGATATGATCGTTACCCCTTATTTCGGGATCGACAAGGTGATCCACACCACCGGCAACGGCGTCGCCATTGTGGAAAATACGATCCATGCGGACGAAACCAACCACATCGTCTCCCATGAATTCGTCGACCAGATGGAGGACGAATCCTTCCTCGAGCGCCTCCACAACGAGACCATCTCCTACGACAAGGAGGAGACGGAGCGCCGGTACAACCTCGCCGCCAACATCATCGGGGATATCATCCCGGTCAAGATCATCGGGACGCCCTGGGTCTTCGACACCTGCTGGGACGACATCGCCGAATGGCACGGCGTCACCAACCTGCTGATGGATCTGGCCATGCGCCCGGAATTCATGCACGCGGTCGCTTCCAAGCTGACCGACATCTACCTGGACAAGGTGCGGCAGTACGAGGAGCTCAACCTCTTTGAAGGCTTCCAGCCCTATCTGCACAGCACCTCCGCCTACAGTGACGACCTGCCCTCCAAGGAGTTCGACGGGATCGGCTTTCAAGCGAAGGATGTCTGGGGCCGCGGTGCGGCACAGGTTTTTTCCTCTGTTTCCCCGGCGATGCGGGAGGAATTCGACATCACCTACATGAAAAAGGCGATGGCCCCGTTCGGGCTGGTCTACTACGGCTGCTGCGAACCGCTCCACAACATGATCGACATTGTGGAGCAGATCCCGAACCTGCGCAAAATCACCGTCACCCCCTGGGCGGATGTGGACATTGCGGCGGAGAACATCGGCAAAAAATACGTCATCGCCCACAAGCCGAGCCCGTCCAACCTGGCGGTCGACCAGCTCGACGAGGAGGTTGTCCGCAAGGAGCTGACCCGCGCCATCGACGCCTGCTACCGTAACGGCTGTTCCTTCGACATGGTGCTCAAGGATATCAGCACCGTCAACTACAACCCGCAGAACCTGGTCAAATGGGAAAAAATTGCGATGGAGCTGGTGCAAAACTACAAATAACCTCTCGTGAAGAGAATCAAAGCCATGCGTTCTGTGTGTGGTTTTGACTGTTGCCGCCTTTTATCCGCCCCCAGTTAAACTGGGGGCTTCTTTTTTCGGCGGCAAAAAAGCCCAAGCGGCTCGTTCCCCGGATCGGTTCAGGCTTATGAATAAAAGAACAGCCCGTTCCCGGCCGACAGGGATGGAGAACGGGACACTCAGCCAGCGCGGCTTTTCCGACGTTCCGGAAGGGTTTACCCTCGTCGGCCGAAGATATGGGAACCGCTATTCGACCCCCAAAAGCCGGTAGGCGTTTTGATAGCGAATCTGTTCCTCTTCCCCGCCCGTCAGGTGCAGCTGTCCCAAAAACGCCAGCGTCTGCTGCGCCGTTCCCCAAGGGAGGTCGGTTGCGAAGAGGATCCGCTCCGTTCCGTGCGTTTTGACGATCCGCTCCGCCTGGACGGAATCGGCGAAGGTGTGGGCCATCGAGAGGTCGAGATAGACGTTCGGCAGGCCGACCAGGTGCCGTTCTACCCCGTCGCTGCGCTCCATCCCGCCCAGATGCGCAGCGATAACGGTCAATTTTGGAAAGGTTTTTGCCACCTGCGCAATCCCCTTCGGCTCGGCGTGGACCAGGTCGGGGGAGAGCGGATCCCGCCCGGCGTGGAAGATCAAGGGAAGCCCCAGCTGCTCCATCTCACGGTAGAGGGGGAAGACACGCTCGTCATCGACGAAAAACTCCTGATAATCCGGGTGGAGCTTGACCCCCTTCAGCCCGATCTCTTTGATCCGGGAAAGCTCCGGAAGGGCGTCCTCCGCATCCGGGTGGACAGAGCCGAAAAAAACGACGCCGTCCTTTTGATTTGCCGCCGCCCAGTTGTTGACGGTGAACTGCTGGGAGGGCTTGGTCGCAATCTGGTGGACGACTGTCAAAGTCACGCCGCATTCCTTCTGGTGCTCCCGCAGGCCGGGAAGGGTGCCGTCGGTAAAGGGGGCGGCACCGGCGATCGCGGAGAGCTTTGCCATCGTTCGGGCTGCAATCGAGTCGGGAAAGGCGTGGGTGTGGAAGTCGACGAGGGGACAGGGCTGTTTTAGCATGGGAAAAACCTCCGTTGATCATCATAGCAGGGCGGGGAACCCCCGCGGGAAATCGCGATTCGCAAGTTGTGCTAAAAGCGGCATTGACAACCTGCGAGGTACATTGTACTAGTTCTATCTCAACGCGCCTCGCAGGGCGGAATGCTTCCGCTGTCAATGCGCGATCCATAAGCAGAGTAAATAATAACGTTGGTATCCCGCGAGGCGCGCTGTATCGATTTGTTTTGGATGTCCGCAGGACAAAAACCCGGTGACTGACAAACTGTTGGTGTGCGATTGTCCTTCCCGATCACGAGCGCATTTCGCGGGATAAAATTGTCCTGAACAGATTAACTTACGCATCGTATTTGTCCAGCCGTGGGCACTCAGCCCGGCCACGGGCTGCGAATTACCCCGTCCGGGCAAGGACATTGCCCATCCTAGGCACAGGTCTCGCAGGGCGGAGTGCCTCCGCTGTCAATCGCGATCCGCAGGCAGGATAAGACCTCCAAGCCCGCAGCCCGCGCGGTACATGTTTTTATACAATGCGTCAATGCGTCTCGCAGGTCTATTACCCGAAAACCGGCAAAACCTTGGTGTGCGAATTGCCCCGCCTGGGCACAGGCCCGGCAGGTCAGCTTTTCCGGGCGGCAGTGCGGATTCCGAGGAAGAGCAGGTAGGCTAAGATACAGCCGAGGGCGTTTAAAAAGAAATCGTCGAAGCTGACGTCGTGGCAACCGATCTGCAGGGCGTTCTCCAGGAATTGGAGCAGCTCGATCCCAAAGGCGGAGACAACTGCCAGCAGGATCACCTTCAGCGGCTTCATCGCGCGCCAGACCAGCGGGACGAGGATGCCGAAGGGCATCAGCATGATCAGATTGCCGCCGAGATTGTAAAAGACCGCCCCCATGTTGTCGGCCGACAGCCCGTTTTGAATCATCCGGACCGACCAGAAAAAGGGGGAAAGGCTGGACTGCTGGAATTCCAGGGCAAAATTCTGCCAGGACAAGGAGAACTGCGCCGGGAAGATGGGAAAGAGGGTCAGGGCCGCAACCGCACCGATATAGGCCGCAAACGCGCCGCAGAGCAGGGTGCGGGACGCCTTCATCTTTTTGTAGCGGACCAGCCGGAGGACGATAAAGACGACGAGGGCGATCAGCATGGCGTCCGAGACCGAGAGGAAGACCCGCCCGAAGGAAAAGGAACTGGTAAAAGGGACGAATTTATCCATGTGGCAGGCTCTCCTTCCGGTCTGCCTCCAAAAAAGGGATCACCCCGTGGAGCGATTCGCAGACGGCGCAGGCCATCCCCCGCAGCTCGGCGGTCGGCTCGATCAGGTCGGGAACCATAATCGCTTTGATCCCGGCGGCATGGGCTGCCCGGATCCCGTTGGAGGAATCCTCCAGAACAAGGCAGTCCTCCGGCGGGATGCCG
>JAAWBP010000084.1 GCA_022792755.1 Oscillospiraceae bacterium
CCTCGACTGCAACGCCTTCCCCCTCCAACAGCCTCTGCTGGGCATCGGTTCCGCCGAAAGCAAAAGCGGGCGCCAGGCCGCCGAACCGGTTGACCACCCGATGGCAGGGGATCACGCCCGGCCGCGGATTGACATGGAGGGCGTACCCCACCACCCGGGAAGCCTTCGGATTTCCCGCGAGCAGAGCGATCTGTCCATAGGTCGCCACTTTTCCTTTGGGGATTTTACAAACCGCTTCATAGACACGGTCAAAAAACGTCATCCCATCTTCTCCCTCTGCGCCAAGGATTTTAAAAGGTTTTCCTTGGCCTTTTCGATATGGTCCACCATCAGCCGGGCGGCGGCCTCTCCGTCCCGCTCAGAAAGGGCCTGAGCAATCGCGCGGTGCTCCCCGACCGACGCCCTGGCGCGGCCGGAGGATTTGAAGGAAATCGAGCGGGCGTGGCGGATGTAGTGATGAAATCCGGTCAGCATATGGTTAAGCGGCTTGCTCCGGCTGAACCGGTAAATCGCCTCGTGAAATGTGCCGTCCATTTCGCAGAGCCGCTCCGCATCCTCTTTCTGCGCGTAAAACTCCTGTAGCTCCACGACCTCCCAGAGCGCTTTACAGTCCTCGTCGGTCATGGATTCCGCCGCCCACCGGACGGCTAAGTCTTCGATCCGCATCCGGATCACATAGATATCCTCGATATCTTTTTCTGTGACGCCGACCACAACGGCGCCCTTGTTCGGGATGATCTTCACAAGCCCTTCCAGCTCGAGCTGGCGGAGCGCCTCCCGCACCGGCGTGCGGCTGACTCCGAGCTCTGCGGAGAGTTTCAACTCCCCCAAGCTCTCCCCGCCGGCAAAGGCTCCGGACAGGATCGCCCCTTCGATCTCCTCGAACACCCGGGCTTGAAGGGAGGAAACGCCGTCTGTCTCCAAGGTTTTCAATCTGCCCATCTCAATCGCCTGCCTCAAGCCTCATGCCGGGCGCGGCGGTAGCGGGCGTGCAGCTCAGGCGCATACTGCTTCACCAGCGCCACGAGCTCCTCATCGCTGATGACTGTCTGCCGCTCCTCCTGGTACTGCGCGTCGACCCATTCCTTGATTTTCACGACGAGGTCGGCCCGTTTGTCGACCTTCGCCTCGTCCGGCAGGCGGTAGTATTGGTTGATCCAGAAGGCAATCCCCGCCAGCCCTGAAACATTGCTGACCGAAACGATGGCCGGGCGGCCCAAAATTTTCCCCGTATCGAAGATGTTGTAGATTTCTTCGTCCTTCAGCAGCCCATCGGCGTGGATTCCAGCCCGGGTAACGTTGAAATTCTGCCCGACGAAGGGGGTCATCGGCGGGATTTCATAGCCGATCTCGCTCTGATAATAATCCGCCAGCTCGGTGATCACGGAGGTGTCCATCCCGTCCGTCGTCCCCTTCAGAGCGGCGTACTGGATCGCCATCGCTTCGAGCGGGACGTTCCCCGTCCGCTCCCCGATCCCGAAAAGCGAGCAGTTGACGGCGCACGCGCCGAAAATCCAGGCCGTCGCCGCATTGGCAACCCCCATATAAAAATCGTTGTGCCCATGCCATTCCAGCATCTCGGGCGGAACCTCGGAATAATGCTGCAAGCCGTAGATGATCCCTGGGACGCTCCGCGGGAGAGAAACGCCGGTATAGGGCACACCGTACCCCATCGTGTCGCAGGCGCGGATTTTGATCGGCACCTTTGCAGCCTGGGACATCTCCATCAGGGCGTTGGTAAAGGGCACCACGAAGCCGTAAAAGTCGGCACGGGTGATGTCCTCAAAATGGCAGCGGGGGCGCAGCCCCGCCTCGATCGCGTCCGAAACGACCGAAAGGTAATGCTCCATCGCCTGCTTCCGGGTCATCTTGAGCTTGTTGAAGATGTGGTAGTCCGAACAGCTGACCAGGATTCCGGTCTCGCGGATCCCGATGTCCCGAACCAGCTTGAAATCCTCCTTGCTGGCCCGGATCCAGGTCGTGATTTCCGGGAACTGATAGCCCAGCTCCATACAGCGGGAGAGGGCCTCGCGATCCTTTTCGCTGTAGACGAAAAATTCGGTCTGGCGGATAATCCCTTTCTCTCCCCCCAGCCGGTGGAGCATCTTGAAGATTTTGACCATCTGCTCGACGGTGTAGGGCGCCCGGGACTGCTGCCCATCCCGGAAGGTCGTGTCCGTGATCCAGATGCTTTCCGGCATGTTCATCGGGACACGGCGGTTGTTGAAGGGGATTTTCGGCACCTCAGTGTAAGGGTACATGTCGCGGAACAGCCGAGGTTCCGGCACATCCTGCAACGTATAGCGGTAGGTTTTTTCCTCTAAGAGATTCGACTTGGGGTTGATCTCGATCATAACCGTCACCTCGTTTGTATTATTGTATACAATCATACACTTTTAAAAGTGTATCACATCTCTTTCAGGCCGTCAAGGGAAGGCTGTCTTTTACGGTTCGGGTTCGGTGTTCCCGAATGACAGAAGGCGCTTTTCCTCTGCAATAAGTTTCCATTATTTGTATATTCCCCCTGAAACTGCACAACTTATTTCGGGGGGATTGATCCTATGAAATATTACTTTTCCGATTTCAGCCGCCGCACATCGGCGGAATTCGCCCTGCTGAAGCAGCGCACCGACGCCTGTTCTTCCGCGGGGCGCAGCTATGAACTGCCGGGCTGCATCCTGCCCGCCGGCTGTACGCCGCAGGAAGCGACACTGGGGTTTTGCCAGGTGTCCGGGGAATACCTGCTCTATATCCGGCCGGAGGTCTGCTATTCAGGGGGAGACCAGGGGTTAGCCACCCTTTTTCAGCCGGGCCCAAAGCTCTTCTCCAGCTTTGAATCGCTCGTCGCCCGTTTGCAGCAGTTCGGCGCCGCAGAAGCAGAACATCCCTTAAAACCGACGCCTTCCCTTTTTGCCAAGCTCAAGACCGCACTGGGCGCGCAGATATTGGGGCAGGAAGAGGCGGTAGAGACCGTCGCCTTCAAGCTGTATGGTCACATCTGCAAAAAAAATCCCGCCCGGCCGCTCTCACTGATCCTCTACGGGCCCACCGGCGTCGGAAAATCCGAGCTTGGAAAAACGATCGTGCCCGTTCTAAAGCAGTTCTTTCCCGCCATGAACTGGAAATTTGTCTGGACTGAGCTCAACACCTTTACCGAGCAGCACTCTGCCTACCGTTTGATCGGTGCGCCTCCCGGCTATGTGGGATATGACGACCAGCCGGTCTTCGAGGCTGTTCGGCAGTCCCCTTATACCGTCTTTATGTTCGACGAGCTGGAAAAAGCGCATCCGGAAGTGCTGAAGGTCTTCATGTCCGTTTTGGACGAAGGGCGTTCCACCGCACGGAAAGAGGATGACGCCGGCTCCCGGGAGCTCGATTTCCGGCATTGCGTTTTCATCTTTACAACCAATGCCGACCTCTCGGCCGGTTCACACCGCAGCACCGGTTTTGCCCTGCCCGATTTGCCGAATCAAGCAAAAAAGCCGCTGGAGCAAAAAAGCGGCAGCCAGATGTCTTCCCTGGCGCAGGCCATTTTTTCTCAGGACGAGTCGGCCCGTCAAGCGTTGATCCGTTCCGGCGTTCTGCGTGAAATCGCGGGCCGCTTCAACGGGTTTATCCGTTTCGACCCGCTGAGCGACTCCGCAAAGCTTTCGATCGTCAAAAAACAGATCGTCGCTCTGGGGCGGGAATACGGCCTTCGGATCACCCACGTCTCCCCCGAAATCGTAAAATCGCTGCTGCCGGAGGGGGCCTTTTCAGTCCGCTCCAACACCGGGGTACTGGAAGGGGCCTTGACACAACTCTTTTTTGAATATGTGAGCCACCACACCGAGAAAATCGTACAGCTCACCGGAAAGCCGGAGGCAATTTCGCTGGTCTCCGCCACCGACACGGAAATCCGCCTACCTGTTTTTTAGTCAGCCCCTGGCAAGGCCGGAGGCTTGAGAAAGCCCTAGAAGGGCGTTATGCCTGCAAGCCTCTCAAAAGACCTGCCCCACAGCTTGTAAACTGGCGCTCAATGCACTTGTTCCAAGGCTTCTGTCATGGAAGATTCCTATTTGTTTCTCGCTTTGTCCGTCGCTTGAAGCGAAAGCCTTTTTGTCTTCCCAGCAGGGCTGGGCATTCTCTTTTGGCTAAATCAAAACGCACAGATCCCACTCTGCCGGATCTGTGCGTTTCTGCATGTATCTTTCGAACAAAGGATCAGAAACCCATTTCTGTCAAAGCTTTAGCTCCTGAACGGTGTTATCGGAACGGTTGAGCCGATAAAGGCGCTTTCCATCCCTGCTCAGATAATAAGTCCCCTCAGGGATATTGGTATGAGCTGAGTTTTCATCGGTATAGATTTCCACCCAAATACAAGCCTCGCCGTTTACCATAATCAGCCCGTTTCTGACATAAATATTGTACTCGTTCATGCTGGTTCCATCGAGCCCGAGAGCACTCGGCTGCATCCCCTGGATCTTTTCCACCGTGTCCATATGGGTCAGCGACTCCGCCTCGTCGTCCGACGAAGCCTGTTCCTGCCCTTTCGGCGCGTCCTGTATGCTCGCCACCACCGTGCAGATGCTGGGAGACCACTCGAGGGCAAGGACAAAGAGCTTTCCCTCTTCCTCCGCGGATTCCTTCGCCAAATAGATCCAACCCTTTTCCTCGGTGAAATCCGGCGCTTCCGTTTTTCTAAGGTTTTTGTTCACGATCCAAAAGCCATTTTCCTCCGAGGTCATCCGCTCAACATAGGTTCCAACCGAACCCCCTGCATCTTCCAAGCCGATGTAGGCATATGCGGAAGGCTCCGACTCATTGGCCTCAACGCCGTCTTCAGCCCCCATTGCCGGCACGCTCTCCGTCCCGGCGAGATAGGTGTCGATGACCTTTGCGCCCTCTCCTTCTTCTCCCGACTGACAGCCCGAAAAAAAGCACAGAAGCATAACCGCAGCTATCATAATCTTGATTCTCTTTGACATTTCCTCAAATCCCGCCTTATCACTTGATTCTATCCATTTTATCTGGCAGCTCACCTAGCTGAGAGCATTCAAGGTGTTTCAGCGCTCTCTTAGCGCCGCTTTCAGCCTTGAAGCCGGACAGGGCTTATTTCCGGCGGATAATGACCGAATCCCGGCTGCGCACCACCGTCTGAAACCCGCATTCCAAGCCGTTGACCTCCATCAAAACCGGGCCGTCCAGGTTTTGGAAATCGATCCCCGAATATTGCAGCAGATCCATCAGATAGTAAGGATCGCCGTTGCTCTTTTCTTTGAGGGAGAAGGGCTTGCCGTTTAAAAAGATCCGCAATTCTTTTGACGGGGCGGGCAGCGGGGCCGCCTGTGCCGGAGCCTGCTTCGGCTCCTCCTTCACCGGCGCGGGAATGATTTTGGGCTCCGGAACAGCTTCAGGCGCCGGCGCTTCTGGTTTGGATATCTCCGCCTTCCCTTCCAGCGTCAGGATGACGTCGCCCTGATGGAGTGCCGTCTGCATAGACGTAACTTCCTGATTGTTCAGCAACACCTTCCCGGTATAATCGCTTCCCAAAACATCCGCCAGCGTCTTTTCCGCCGAAACTCCCGACTTCGCCGGTATGAAATCGATCGAGTCGCCGGTGTGGACAATCGCCGTGACCGGCACATCTTTGTCGTTGATCCGCAAAACCGCCGGTGTAGCGGGCTCCCCGCGGAAGTTGATCCGTCTGCCGTCGACGGTAACGCTCAAGCTTTTGCCTGTCCTGCCCATCAAATCGGAATAGGAATACCCGTTCATCAACAGGATATCCCAAATCGTCAAGGTGCCGTTTCGGAACAGCTTCGCCCGCTCTCCATTCAGATATACGATATAGCTGTCGTTGAGCAGCCCCATCCCCGCAGAGACGGCGATCCCCAGCGGGGTCGCGTATTCGGGATTGTTCAGCTCCAGCTTCTCATCCTCTGAAAAGACGCTTTTAGAAAAATTGCTGCCTGCCAGCGCAACCCGCTTCGGATCCATACCGAGACACATTGCCGTCTTTTCCTGCAATCCATTTAACTTGCTGCCGCCTCCAGCCATGAAGAGGGCCGACGGCGCACCGCTGTTGAGCTCCAGAATTTGATGGGCGATGGCGTCCGCAAGGCGTTTCATCGGCTCTTCAATCGCTTTGGACAGCTCCTCTGCCGACACGCTTTCTTCCAGTCCGAGAATATTGGTATACGAAATGACCTGCTCTGTATCGAGGCCGCGCTTCATCTGCTCCGCGGTCTGGAAATCCACCAAGAAAGCTCGCATGATCGTCTCAGTGATCTCATCCCCGGCCTGCGTGACCATCGTATAGCCGACGACGCTGCCGTCTTTGCAGATTGCAATATCGGAAGTACCTGCCCCAATGTCCACTAGGGCCAGGTTGAGCAGCCGGATTTCCGCCGGAATAGCGGCGTTCATTGCGGCAATCGGTTCAAGGGTGATGCTACTCACTTGTAAGCCCGCGGCCCGCATAGCAGCATAAAGGCTCTCCACCACTTCACCGGGCAGGAACGTCGCGACGATATCCCCCTCCGCCTTCTGGCCGCTGTGGTTCAGCAAGGTCGTCAGCGGATAATTGTCCAGCCGGTATTGGGCGACCGTATAACCGATCAGATAAAACTGACGGGGCAGGTTTTCATCCTCCTGCAGTGCTTCTTCGGCCTTGCTGACCGCACCGGCTTCGATCTGGCTGATTTCATTGAGCGTAATCGGGACATTTTCGGTCAGCTCCATCGAAAAGCTCCCCCGCTGTGTCCGGAGTGCCCGGCCGGCCGCGGCAACGCAAACGCGTTTTAGCCGGACTCCGAGTTTTTTCGTCAGCCTTTCAGTAACTATCTTAGCAAGTGCCGCGACCCCGCCGATATCATCGATCTGTCCATCGAGCATCGTACGGTTGCGGTGTTCCTCACTCTCGATTGCCAAAACCTTGAACCTTCCGTCTTCCGGCCTGCCCACGATGCCGACAATGCTCCGCGTGCCGATATCCAGCGCAAAGACTAAATCTTTTTCCTGCTCTTTATACTTCGCCATAGAGACAACGCTCCCTTTCGACTCGGCTTTGCCCGCTATTAAAAGGCGCCGCCGCAATCTAGATTCAACTGCGCCCGAACATCAGGTTCTTTTGACGCCCATCTCTCTAATATTCTACTCAACCTAATTTTATCACAGATTTCTTTTCAGCACCAAGAAAAATCTTGAACAATATCTATTTTCCGCCAAATTGGATCGACGGGTTTATCTCCCGCTGCTTTTATTATCACGAAAAAATTGCCAGAGAGCAGACCTTTGACCACTCTCTGGCAATTAAAACACCCACTCTTATACGAGTTTTTAGGAAAGCGCTTTGTCACAAAACGAACTGAATTGTAACAGGCATACTGAGCCAGGCACGCAATCCATTAATATTTGCTAAAGGAGTTGACAGCAGCAGCGCTGTCTACCTCATAAGAGACTTCCTCCGCCTGCGGAGCGGCATATGCAGCAACGCCAGCACTGTAGCCGTTGTCTACGCCGCGCAGTTTAAAGCGGCTCATGAGCTGTTTCATCAGGGCTGCCTGGCTGGACAGCTCCTCGCTGGCAGCAGCAGACTCTTCACTGGTTGCAGAGTTCGTCTGTACGACAGAAGAAATCTGGTCAATTCCTTCCACGACCTGGGCGATAGACTCCGCTTCGCCCTCGACAGCGCCGCTGATGCTGCGGATCCCTTCAACAGAAGCTTCCGTCGCTTCAACTGTGCTGCCAAGCACTTCGGACACGCGGTTTACAATGTCTTCGCCCTCTTTGACTGCTACGATCGAGCGCTCGATCAAATCCTTTGTCGCCTTGGAAGCCTGGTCAGACTTGGAGGCGAGGTTTCTGACTTCGTCCGCGACGACGGCGAATCCCTTACCGGCGACACCGGCACGGGCAGCCTCAACCGCAGCGTTCAAAGCAAGGATGTTGGTCTGGAATGCAATATTTTCGATGGTCGCAATAATCTTGCTGATTTCCTCCGAAGAATCAGAAATTCTCCGCATCGCCTCAACCATCTGGGTCATGTACTTCGCGCTTTCCTCAGCCTGCTTTCCGGCGGACTGCGTATGTGCCATTACCTGCTCGCTGTTCTTTGCATTTTCCTTCGCGTTGGTAGAAATTTCGCTGATGGTTGCAGAAAGTTCCTCTACAGCACTTGCCTGCTCGGTTGCACCCTGTGCCAGAGCCTGCGCGCTGGTGGAAACCTGCTCAGCACCCGCAGAAACCTGCTCGGCACTCTGAGAAATCTGTGCCAAAGTATCGCTGAGGTTGTGATTGATCGTCTGAATGGACTTCAAAATAGAGCTCAACGAACCGACATACAAGCTCTTGTCTTTGCTGGCGAGATCGAAATTGCCGCGCGCCATCTCTTCGAGCAGGTAGCACTCATCGTCGATCACGCCGCCCAGAATCTGCTGGCTCCTTCTCATCGCGTCGCACATCTCACCCAGCTCGTTTTTGCTGGAATACTGAACCGGGACACGCAGGTCACCTTCGCTGAAGCCAACCAAGGCTTTGCGGATCTGCTCCGTCGGCCCAATAATGCTCCTGATCAGCTTGGTAGCGAGGATCAGGACAAAAATTGCGGTAATCAACAGCACACCCGCCATGATGATAATCGTGTAAATAACGACCATTTCCTGCTGCTGCACTGCCTCATTTTTAACAGTGACCAGAAGAGTGTCCACTTCCTGCGCCAGGGATGCCATCTCATTTAAATGGGGAGTACAGCTGTTTTCAATCAAATTCTTTGCCTGCTCAATATCCCCCGAAGTAACTGCTGTCATAATATCCGGAAGCTCTAACCCCCAAGCTTCAACCGCATCGAGATAAGCATTCAGCTTCGTGATATCGGTCAAAGGATAAACCGCTCGGAGCTCTTTGAGGTTTTCGCTCATTTCAGTCAAAGTATCGTTGATCCGCTGAGCCTTATCGGCATTGGTCGGATCGTCTGGAAACAACGCCATATCACGGACGTTACGGGCGGCGATATTGGCGTTCAAACGGCTGTAAGTAATCAACTCACTCGCGCGGATATCTCGGTTGATTACCTGCTGGTAGCCCTCCTTCAGGGAAACCATCATAAACAATGATGCTACGATGATAACTACAGAAAGCAGAATCGTAATACCAAATGCCAAAATCAAGCTTTTCCTGATTTTCATGTTTTTAAGCATGACTCTTCTCCTCATCTTTCGATAATTTTTTCATTGATTTATATCAATCGGCATGCAGTTTAAAGCGTTTTTGCGCTTTAAACCACATCACCGTATTTTCCGCGCTTTACATCGCCGAATACGCGGCCGTCCACCAGCGTAATCACCCTGCGATGCATGATATTGACATATTGGCTGGCATGGGTGGCCATGATAATCGTCGTTCCCCTCTCATTGAGCTCCTTGAGCAGGTGGAAAATGTCCCAGATATTGTCGTCGTCGAGATTGTTGGTGATCTCATCCAAGACTAGGATCGGCGGGCTGTTAATCAACGCCCTCGCCAGTTCTACACGGCGGGCCTCCCCACTCGAGAGCTCCACCGGGTAGAGGTCGTTTACACCCGACATCCCGACAAGGCCTAAAACTTTATTAATCCTCTTTTCGATCGACTTGCGCGACTCCAAACGCAGCCAGCTCTTGATCATTGCAACAATTTCAAGGTTTTCTTCCACCGTCCGCTTTCTCATAAGGGTAGGCTCCTGCCAAACCTGGCCGAAAGACTGAACGATCCGGCTTCTGTCCCATAAACGCACTGCATCCATACTGCGCCCGTCGAGATAAACCGTCCCCTTGTCCGGTTTCATGTCGCCGCTGATCAAATGGAGCAATGTGCTCTTCCCCGCACCGCTGCTTCCCACAACAAAAACGAACTCGCCCTGTGCGATCGTAAGATTGATGTCTTCTACAGCCGCCTCTATCCGGCGGCCCCTGCGGCCTCTCCGGCCGGTTTTATAAAACTTGCTGACGCCTTCCAGCACAATACTGGGCATAACCGACTCCCCTGATTCAAAATACAATTGATCCTTGGTGCTCGACACTGCAGCAGCGCCCAAAGCCAATTCCACACTCTTATAATGATAACACATCAAAAACAATTTTTAAAGAGAAAATTCATAAAAACATCAGAGAAATTTTTTTGCCCTATATCGACTTTAGACAACCTCTTTTCAACGGAACAGCGCCAGTATCCCAGGCAGCCCGTCACCCTTTTTAAAAGGGATGACATTGATACTCCGTTACTGAAAAATCGATTGGTCCCTAGAAATTTTTCGGTTTAATATCCGTTCCAGAGCAAGGATCCTCTCGGACTCCCTTGCATTGGCGGCAACCTGCTTCGTCAGTGCTTCTTCGGCAACATCCTGTGCTGTACCGCCGCCGTTCAACAGAGCGGACAACCTTTCCCCATCCTCTGTATCTTTGAGAGAATCGAGCATGGTCTGCAAAGCGTATTTAGAAATCCGGAGCTTCTCGATCGGCTCTGACCGCATCGAGATGAGCATACCGGTCGCCACTTCGTCATCGCGGTCGACCGCCTCCGCCATCTGCTGGGAGATATCAAGAATCTCATGCTGCAAATTGCCGATGCGTTTTACCTGAACCAGCGCTTCCATCAGCGTTTCATTTTTCATGTCCCGCTCACTTCCCCGAGTCGTTATTCTGCTGTGCGGTTCTGAACGAATCCCTCAGTTCCCCGATCATCGTCCGAACCCGGTCGAGTTCGGTCTTGTTCCTGCCGATTTTTACGCGGTTGAGCTCATAGCAGAAAAAGTCATACAGCTTCGTCAAATTTGCGCTGATCGGATACTGTTTATCCAGCGTGTCGTCCAGATACCAAACGATTTCGAGACATCGGTCTACCGACGCTTCAAAGGTCTCGTATTCTTCTTTAGCCAAGGCCAGATCCGCCCTTGTAAGCCGTTTGATCAACTCGTCGTAAAGCATAAGCAGCAATTCGCCCTGTGTCATGGTGTCGACGGCATCCCTCTTATATTGCTGCTGCAAGCCATTTGCATCCATCTTATCTCTCCTTACCCTCGCCGAACAAAGGCACATACGGTTTTTCGAGGCGAAACAGCGCCCCTGCCTGTGATCCTTCTCATCTTGCAGCGCAAGACGACATCTGCCCTGCCAATGGCGCTCTCTACTCCCGAAAAACTCCTACGAACCTAAGCTGAAGGAACAGAATAATAAAGCAGCGGGGCACAGAAATACTGTCGCATTCTGCGCCCAAAAGCACTGCTAAACCACCCTTCCAGAAACTTTAGGACGTGCAGCCCTTTGCCGAGTGAGGACAAACCCTCGTTAAGCGCCTGTCCCCGTTCCCATAAGGCCCATCAGTGTGGAGCTCTGAGAGTTCATTTCAGCAATCAGCTGTTCCAATATTGTAAATTGCTTGGTGTAGTAATCAACCCGATCACTCAGCTTGGTCTGCCATTTTTCAATCTGCTTGTCGTAATTGTCGAGTGTCTGCTGGAGGGAGTTGTTGTAGATCGAAGTAGGAACCTTAGCAGAACCGGCCTTCTCAACCAGGATGCCCTTGTCGACCCCAGTGGCCTTCGCATAGGAATCCAGCGTATTTTTGAGCGACGCCATCAATCCATTCGTGGAAGCCCCATTGTCCATGGTCTTTGTGAAAACATCCTTTACCCGGTCGGGGTTAGCCTCCAGCGCCTCGCGAAGCTTGTTTTCATCCAAGGTGAGGGTGGTGAGACCGTTGTTGTACGACTTATCGATGCCGATCGCTTGTAAATCCGCCCCATCCTGTCCGCCGGGGGAAACAATCGAAGTCAGCTTGCTGTACAGATTCGCCAAGTCACGGTCCGCAAAAAGGAGCCCCTGCTTTGCTTTTTCCTCATAGGCGGCGATCGCCGACTCTGACATACCAGCCTTGTCGTCCTCGGTCAGCGGCTCATAGCGGCTCTTGTTGGACTTGGTAGCAGGCATGGTAGAATAAGCGTTTTTAATCTCGGTGACCATAGCGTTGTAATCTTCAACAAAGCTCTTGATCGCATCGACGATCTTATCCGAATCCGCGGAATACGTAAAGGTGACCGCGTCCGCTTTTGCAGCTTCAAGATCCGTGAGCTGTGAGTCGGTGTACTCGCCGAAAGTCCCTTTGAGCGAAACGCTCATACCATCCACATCGAACGTATTGCTGCCGCGGCTGATTCCGTCGTATACTTCGCCGTTGACCGACATTGAGAAGATCGCGTCGACACCGTCCTCGCTCGTCACCTCTTTATCATAGTCCTTGCCGAAGAGCTTCTGCGCCAGCCCGTCGCCGAAATCAATCCGGCCGGCGGAACCCGTTTCTTCTGCCGTAAACTTGAACTGGTTGGTAATCTTGGAGTAGCTGACATTGACACCGGCCTCTGAGTTGTTGTTGATCGCAACCGTCACGTTTTCCAACGCGGAATTCTTTGAAAAAGCCCCAATCGTCTTGCCGTTGAGCTTAAACTCATAGAGATGAGCGCCCTCCGAGTCGACACGGTACCATTTCCCGTCGTCGTCCTTCGCCACACGGTTGCCTTTTTCATCCTTATAATAGGCGGGAGTTGTCTTGGTCGCTTCGACAAAAGTGACCTCGCCCTCCGCCCCGATTTTAGAAAAGCTGTCCCAGTCGCTCTCGTGCAAAATATCCCCGAGCGTTTTCCCCAAATCGAGATAGGAAGACTCATTGTTGCTCTCAAGCCCTATCGGCGTGCCACCGTTGATGCTCATGATGGAGCCTTTGCCGGTTTCAAATTTCAAACCATCGCCTTCACCATTGAGGGACACCTTGATCTTTCCCTTGCCAAAGGCCTCGGAAAGCTTATCATTCAGGGTGTTGACCAGCTTATCCAGATCGGTCGCACCATCCGCAGTCGTGTAATCCCCTACAGAGATCGACTTGGTTACTCCATCCAGCGTAAAGCGGATCGGCTTCTCCTGCAAATACTCGCCCCTCGTGGTTTCCTCATAGAGCGCCTTGCTCCCCACCTCAATCGAAGTCGTTTCATCAGACGGCTTGATATTCAGCGTTTTTCTGATATCGCCGCTGGCAGAGCTGATATAGACGGAGTTGCCCGCGCCCGCCTTGTCGAAGAACTCAATCTTGCCGGCATTCGCACGCACGCCGATCCTGGAATTGACCGCAACCGAGCTGCCGTCGGACAAAGTCATCTTCTGTTCGCCCAACTTTTTGCTGATTGCCGCGGCCAAGTCATGTGCATCATCATACGCTTCCAGCTCGCCGAAATCGATCTGGTAAGAACGGTCGCCGCCGTAATTGATGGTAAGCGAACCGGAAATTGAGCTTACATTCATTTTCTCAGCAAGATCCAGCTCCCCGCCGGTAATAGTCGGCATCTCAGGCTGACGGCCGCCGACGCCGGAGACGGAATAGGTCGCCGCCGTCGCAAGCTGTTTGACCCCCAACAGCTGAACATTGCTGGTGGATTTGCCCGTCGCCGAAACCTTGTCGGCGTATTTGCCGGCAGTCGTGATAAGCGACGCACTGTTGAAAAAACTGGCGGACGACAAGTTTTTATTTGACGCATAAGAAGAATAAGAGCTACCGAAATTCAGAATCTGGTCGATAATATTCCGATAGGCCTGCTGCTGCCATTGAACTCTCGTACTCTTCTGCTGAAGCGCACTAATTTTCTGCTGAATCCCCGATACTGCATTTTCAATCAAACTTTCGGTATCCATACCGCTGGCAAGGCCCGATATTACATTTCTTTTGCCGTAAATACTGCTTGTCGCGCTGCTTACATTGTTTACGGATGCCATATTGATACACTCCTTCCAAAAATTCCCGGCTGTCCATTATTATACACGAAAGGCACAGCAGCTCGATACGGCACAGCATCATGCATATCATACCGCTCTCTTCTGCCCCGCCTGCGAAGCGCCCTGAAACCTCAGCCCGCGGCACTAACCTGGCAGACCTCTTATGGTTTCCAAAATTACAAAATTAGTTTTTATGGCCTCTATTATTTTTTATCGACATGTGATACAATAACTTAAAGGTTTTTTTTAATTCTTCACGCTTAAGGAGGGAATTTCCCTTGTCAGAAATAATCACCATCACAAATCAGAAGGGCGGCGTCGGAAAAACCACGACTGCTTCGGCTCTTGTCTGCGGGCTTCACCAGCGCGGAGCGCGTGTTTTGGGCATCGATCTCGACCCCCAGGGCAACCTGGGATTCACGCTGGGGCTTGACATCGGCGAAGGATATACAATTTACGACGTCCTCAAAAAAAGCCAGCCGATCGAAAAAGCCATCGTCTCCACCGATTACGGAGATATCCTTCCCTCCGACATCATGCTTTCGGCGGCGGAGGTGGAATTCACTGCGCCGCGCCGCGAGTTCATGCTGGAGCAATATCTTCGGGAAATCCGTTCCAAATACGATTTCATCATCATCGACACGCCGCCTTCCCTCAACATCCTCACCATCAACGCCTATGTCGCCTCCAACTCGCTCATTGTCCCGATGGAGGCTGAAATCCTCAGTCTCGTCGGCATCACCCAGCTCCAGGAGACGATCATCACCGTCCGGGACACCTTTAATCCGAACCTGAAGGTCCTGGGCATTCTTCTCAACAAATTCAATCCCCGCCTCATCCTGTCGCAGGAGGTGCTGGAACTGGCGCAAGAGGTGGCCCGCCAGCTGGGAAGCCGTGTCTTTGATACCAAGATCCGCCGCAGCACCAACGTCGCAATGGCTCCCGCGCACGGACAGAGCGTCATCACCTATTCGCCCAAATCCAACCCTGCGCTCGACTTGCAGGAAATCGTAAACGTCGTAGCCGGGGAACGGTTCCGGCTTCCTACTGAAAATCGATAAAAGAAAAGGAATGTAAACTCAATGGCAAAAAAAACCAACACCAGCAAAACGGCCCATGTGATGAACCTTCTGAGCAAAAACCAGGAAGCAGCGCCTGCTGCCCCCGCCCCTGACGAAGCTCCTTCGGCTGCGGAGACCAGACAGCAGGAAGCGGCTCCAGCTCCAACTCCTGCGGCTCCCCCTTCGATCCTGCCTTCCCTGAACCTCGACCTGGAAATTTCCACCCAGATCAAATCCGCTTTAGAGGATTCGCTCGACGATGGGCCGTCCGACATGATCACGGAAGCACAAACAGCTCCAGAACTGGCCCAATCGCAGGAGGTCTCTGAATCAAACCAAACGTCTCCCGAATTAGAGCAGGCTTCAAACGAAACTGCTGCTGCCGAACCCCAGGACGAGCCCGAGATTCAAGAGCCGGCTTCGGAACCCTCCGCACAACCCGCGACACCGGAGGACAAGGGTGAAGCGACCTCCGCGGAACCTCCTGCCATTCAGATAGCGGAGGAAGATGCCCCCGCTTTGGACGCCTCCGTACCGGAGCAGGAATCTCCCACTCCCGAAGCGGCTTCCCTCGCTTTGGAGCAAGAACCCGTTGAAGAACCCGCAGCGGCCGAGCCTCAGGCCGAGTCCCAAGCGCCGGCCCCGTCTTCCGCACAACCTGCAGCATCAGAAGAGGATGGGGGCGAAGCAACCTCCGCGGAGGCTCCTGTTCAGACAGCGGAGGGGCGGATCGTCTTTACTAATATTATGCAGGCGCTGGTTGAAAAAAAGGTCGACCATTACATCCAAATGTTCGGCTTGTGCAGCTGCCCGAAATGTGTAGCCGACGTAAAAGCAATCGCACTCAACAATCTCGTTCCAAAATACATCGTGACCGTACCGGAAGAAGAATCCCCTTGGGTCACGATTTATGAAGGAAGGTTCAGCGCAGAGGTGACAGCGCAAATCCTTCATGCATGTAAAATTGTGATGGAAAATCCCCTTCATGATCTATAAAATTTCCCTCTCAAAGAAAGGCCGGCACATTTTTATGTGCCGGCTATTTTACTTTCACTCTGCCGCCGGACACATATAAATCCAAAATCAGCTCCCTGATGAATTCAGGAAGCTGATTTCAGCCATATAAAACCGGCATTTCTTATGCGGTACGAAAAGACCTATTCTTCGCTAAGAGCGGTCTCCGGCTCATTTTCCGTCTGTTCACTGCCATATGCATTCGTAAGCTGGTTCCAAAGATTATTGACGTTATCCATGCAGACGAAATAGATGTTCGTAAGATGATGATCCGGAATGCCAAGCTCGGCAGCCAGCTCGGTAATCCGCTCCCAATTCGCCGCCTCGTAGCTGAGGACGAGCTCATACAGCTGACCGCACCGGCCTGTTTTGTTCAGAAGCGCCTCACGGACCTCATCGACCATAACGACTTCACTCAAAATCTCTTCCATCGGCGCATCGATTAAATAGTTGAGGGTAGAGAACATCCCCATTAGATACGCCTCAGACTTAGAAATCGGCATATCCTTTGCATAGGTCATCAATTCACTGGCAAAGTTTGCACGCATAAACGAACGTTTCAAAAATTCTTCCGTGCTCTCGTCGATCTTATTGTCGGAAGCGTTGGCACTGAGGAGATAGACCCACTGCTTCAGCAGCTCCAAACCGAGCGTCATGACAGCCTGGTGGATCGTCGTGGCGCGGTGACGGAGGGCAAAATAAGCAGAATTGGCTATTTTCAGCAGCCCATAGGTCAAATTCGCATCGGCGCTGATCATCTGCTCGATCTCGTCAACATCCGGATCATCGCTCATGATCGCCACCATCAGCCGGAAGAAGTTGCTCTGCAGATAGGAACCGGAATGGGTCTTGGTCGTCACGAGCTCCGCAACATACGGCCCTTCCAAAGCGTCCACACCCATAGCAACCGCTTTTTGATAGACTTCTTCGGTTTGGACTTCTGTCGCAATACATGTTTTATTCATACTGTGGGCAATCTCGATGATGTGACGCATCGTCGTATCGTTCGTCGTTTTGGTGTTGAGCTTGATATAATCGATGCTGTCCATAAAAGCCAGATAACGCGGCGAAAACTGGAATTCGTTTACAGCGATCTTATACCCTTCCTTAGCATACTGCTGCACAAAGTGCATGGACAGCGGATGAATAATTACACTGTCGTCGATCTGGATAACCAGCTCTGATTTTGAAAAGAGCTTCGGCGTCTTTTTCATCAGAAGCATCGTGGTAAAGGTCATGAAGTTGAGCGACCCCTTTAAGGATTTGGAAGTGTTCTGGGTCAAGAAGCTGTAAATTGTATCGGCGGCGGCAAATTCATTCACGGTATTCGGATTTTCATCGCTGAACGCCTGGTTTTCCCCGTGGTACAATATCTCGTAGCCGATGATATTTCCTTTGGGGTCTTTGATCTGCTGCCTCATAATATATTTGCTCATAGCCGTCCCCCATCTGTTGATTTCAGAACTCAATTACCTGTCAGAAGATGATCCATAATGTGAACCAGATGCCCGATTTCTGGTTTGCTCAGCTGCTCATCCGCTCCCAGTTCTTTTCCCTTGACCCGCATTTCCTCCGTGATCAGCGAAGAGAAGATAATGACCGGGATGTCTTTGAGCTCCGGGTCGCTCTTGATTAATTTCGTCAAACGATGGCCGTCCATCTGAGGCATTTCAAGGTCGGTGATCACAATAGAACAGTTGTCTCGAACTTGCCCCTGGCGTTTATACCCTGACAGGGTATCCCACAGCTCCTGGCCATTTGAGAACATCCGAACATTGATATACCCCGACTTATGGAGTGCTTCTTCGATCATTTTGGTCAGCAGGATTGAATCCTCCGCCACAAAGACCGGCATTTCACGGCATTCACGATAACCCATCTTATCTATTTCTGAAATTTGAATCGTCGTCTGCGGCGCAATCTCCGCTACGATCCGCTCAAAGTCCAGAATTGTGACCAGATTGTCTTCACACTGTGCGATCCCGGTCGCAACGCTTTCCTCTCCTCCGGATACCGTGTCGTCCGGCTTCTGGATATCTTTCCACGAAATCCGGCTGATTCCAACGACGGTGTGTACCCGGAAAGCGATGAACATCTTATTGAAGTTTGTGACAATAAAAAGGTCTTTCTCACCTTTTTCGCTGTCGACCCCATTCAGATATTTGGGGAGATTTACTACTGTCAGCACGACATCGCGCGGTTTGAAAATGCCTTCCACCGCCGGATGTGCGTGCGGCATAGCCTTGACCGGTGCGGACATCATAATCTCGCGCACCTTAGCCACGTTGATCCCATAGAGGTTATCGTTAATCGTAAACTCCATGATCTCGATTTCATTGGTTCCGGATTCCAACAGGATCCCTTTTTTATCTTCTTCCAACATCTTCCATTCTCCCCTTGTCAATCGAATTTACGGCTATGTCTAGCACTATATAATCTGTTCCGGCTTGCCGTAACTCCGGATACAAGCCAGCCCATTGGATACATCGAACAGCAGCGTCCTCGCAATTGAGCCGCCCACATCCTCTTTCAGCAAAGGAATTCCATATTTTTTCAGCTGCATATGTACGCTTTCGATATTGCGCTGCCCGATATTGCCTAAAGAGCTGTTTCCGCCTACCTCGAACATCTTGGCCCCTCCGGCAATTTTCGCCGTCATCCTGGCCCGCTTCGCCCCTTTGAGCTCCATCTGCCTGAGCATCTCGGCAAACCCGGTATCGGCATATTTGAGAGGGGTTTTACGGCCGGCCTCCATATTCAGCGGAAGCATGATATGGAGCAGCCCGCCCAGCTTGATGGCAGGATCGTACAGGCAAATTCCAATGCAGGAACCAAGCGCATAAGTGACGAGCATCCCCTCCCTCTGTGCAAGCTTCATATCGGCTATTCCAACGATCAGTTTATTCTCCACTGCTAACGCCCAGCTTCCCGAGTAAAAAATTTAATGACCGGAGATCCGGTGAAAGTAAGAGCCGGCAAGGAACCTGCTTGTCATCGCAGACAAAATTGCCGCCGATTGTCATGATATGGTCGGACTGGCCTCCGTATTCAGCCATGGGGACTGCCATAATGGCGCCTTGCATGTCCACGGTAAACGCGGGAACCGTGAGCTCTATTTTGAGGTCCGCCAGCCCGCTGAGCGCATTGATAAAGGTGGAAATCATAATATTGCCCACCTCGATGAGCGCCGAACACTCCATCTCATGCAGCCCCATATAGTCCTCGACCCCTTTTCCCATAATGCTTTTCAGCACCTGGTTGATGAAATCGAGCTTCTGCACTGCGAGCATGATCCCGTTGATCTGCCCGCCCATCTTTACCAAAACGCCCGCAGTAATCTCTTCTGCGCCGCCGATCCACTCGATCGCCTCGTTGTAGCCCATGATCCGAACCTCAGGCCTGGTGATGCGAACCTCGCAGTTCAAAAGCTGTGAGAGCGCTGTCGCCGCATTGCCCGTGCCGATGCTCCCGATTTCCTGCAAGGTATCGATTTCCAATGAGCTGAGCTCATCATAACTCTTGATATTCAACCGCTAGCCCTCCTATCAGGTTCTCAAGTTGTTGATCGTGGTCTCAATCTCGTCAGAGGTCTGCACGATTTTGAGCGCCATCCCATAGGCCCGCTGTGCCTCGATCACCTTTGTAATCTCGTCGGCGAGGTCGACGTTGGACATTTCCAGCGCGCATTGGATCAGCTTGCCTGTTCCCATCATCAGCTCGCCGTTTTTGTCGACCGGCAGAAAACGGGTACCGCCGATATGCTGTATCCCATCATAATTCCCATAATCAAAGATCCCGACGGGCTGCGGGGCCGTGTGATCGGCAACCTCAATGATATTCCCGTCGGTTCCGAGGACTAACCGCCTCTGTTCATCAGTCAGCACCCAGATGCGCTCCTGAACCGGATTCCCATTTTCATCTGTCTCTCCGGTCGGGCGCAGATAATCATTGACCGAAAACGCACCGTTCCGGGTAAAAGAAATCTCGTTGGTCGTCGGATCCAGCACCGCAAAAAAACCGTCGCCTTCAATCATATAATCCTGGTACCGGCCTGTGGTCGCGACCCCTCCCGGGTTAGAATCCGTCGAGGTCATCAGAAGGCGGGTGCCGACTCCATACGGAACCTGCGGCTGTTCGATGGCCGCCATATCCTGGTAAAACAGCGAGGTAAACCGCGCCTTCTCCGCCTTAAACCCGTAGGTGTTGACGTTTGCAATGTTGTTGCCCTGGATACTCATCCGCAGCATCTGCTGGGAGGCGCCTATCGCACCGATGAAAAACGATTGATCCATCTTTTCCCCTCACTTTCTTATAGGCGTCCGACGTCGGACGCAGCCTTGGTCATCAATGAATCGTACATTTTAGAGAGCTCGGCGGCGCTTTGGAGCGCACGCTGTACGCTGATCATTTCAGTCATCTGGCTGACCATATCGGTGTTGGAACGCTCCAAATACCGCCAGTGCAGCCGGTATTCGTTGGTCAAGCGCGCCCCTGTTCCGTCAAACAGCCCCTGCTGGTTATGTTCCAGCTGCTGCTCGTAATCATCAAAATCATAGACGCCCAGCTTTGCCAGAAAATCGCCGTTTTCCGTGTAGATATTCCCGTACTCATCCCCGACGATTTTGTCGGTTCCCAGCCAAATCCCCCGGCCGTTTTCGTCCAGAACCTGGCCGTATCCTCCAAGCCAGAGATAACCGTTGTTATCCAGCGAAAAGCTGCCGGCCCTTGTATAGGAAACGCCGCCGTCCGGGCGCTGGATGGCAAAAAAGCCCTTGCCCTCGATGGCGAAATCCAAGCTGATCCCCGTGGGTTCGGGCGCCCCCTGGGTGTAGTCGGTGTAAATCTGGCTGGTAGCCCGGATATAGCTCTGCCGCCCAATGTCCTGATAATCCTTTATTTTGTTCCCGACGCGGGTGTACATCACGTCGTCGAAGGTGCTGGAGGTGTATTTATTTTCTTTAAATCCAGCCGTCGATATGTTCGTCAAATTATTTGCCACCACATTCAGGTTTCGCTGCTGGGTGAGCATCCCTGATGTCAGATTGTAAAAACCTTTGAACACAGTCATTCCTTCTTTCGTTTTTTTCTGCGCGGAGCGGAATCGTCGTTGATATAGGCATTCATATAATCCTGCAGTTTCTCGATCGCGCAGGCGTGAATCTGTGAAACGCGGGGGGCGCTGACCTCCATGACCTGGGCGATTTCCTTCATATGCAGATTTTTTTCATAGTATAAGGAAAGCACAATCTGCTCGTTTTTTTTCAGCGTCCGGATCCCCGCGGCCAGCGCCTCGCGGAACTCCTGTTCCTGAAACACCGCCTCCGGCTGCCCCGCCGTATCCTTTGTCGGGATTTCCAGCCCGGAATTATCCGACTTGGACAGATCGACCATCGCGTCCAGAGAAAGGACATTCCCCAGTGCAATCCCGGCGATCTCCTTTTGATACTTTTCCGTCGTGACGCCTAATTTTTCAGCGACTTCAGCATCATTGGGGTAGCGGTTAAGTTCATTATACAACTCTGAGACGACTTGGTCAATTTCTTTGGTGCGTTTTCTCAGACTTCGCGGAAGCCAATCTTGTTTACGCGCCATATCAATCACCATGCCGCGGATCCGCCGCGCCACATAAGTGTCAAATTTGGCGCCCTTTTCAGGATCGTATTTATCGATGGCGTTTAACAGGGTCAACACGCCTTCGCTGATGACGTCATCCACCTGGGCAAAATGGCTGTAAATTCCTTTGACCTGCAACGCTACCCTTTTGATAGAGCTTTTATACCGCAAAACCAGGGCCCACTTGTAATTGTCGTCGCCGGTAAGCCGGTAAGCATCGAGCAGCTCCTGGGTATCCATCCCGTCGACTGCCACCTGGAATATGTCTTGGCTGTTCTGCGTTTCCTGGGCCTTCTTCGCAGTTGTCTGAATCTGGTTCAAACAATCACCTCCGCTCACTGTCCAGCCGCCATCACAGAGGCAGGGGCTTCGAGGGTGATGTTGCCCAAAGCCTGAATCTGGACATTATTGGAGATTTCATTGAACGCAAGGACATAGACATTCGGGAAAAACTGCATCAGCATCTTGCTGAAATAGCCTCGGATAACCTGACTGACAAGGATGATCGGAATTTGAGACAGGTCGTTGAATTTCTTTAAATGCTGAGTCAGCTGGGAAATAATCTGCTGCATGAGATCCGGCCCCATTGCAAGGTAGACGCCCTGCTCGTTGCGGGTAATCGAAGAGATGATTTTCTTTTCGACTTCGGCATCCAAGGTGATAACCCGAAGCTGTCCGTCTTCGCAGAAGCGGCGGGTAATCGTCCTACTCAAAGCAGCCCGGACCTGTTCGATCGCCATGTCGATATCCTGGCCCCGGTTCAAGGCATCCGCCGCTGTTTCCAGGATGGTGCCCAGATCCTTGATCGGCACGCCCTCTTTCAGCAAACTGCGCAGGACTTTTTCCAACACGGCATAGGACACGATATTCGGGACAGCCTCTTCCACCAGCTCAGGGGCGGTCTTTTTCAGGTTATCCACCAGCGAGATCGTCTCGGTGCGGTTGAGCAGCTCATAAGTGTGCTTCTTGACTGTCTCCGACAGATGGGTCAGCATGACGGAGAGCGGATCGATAACGGTATAGCCGTAAATCTCCGCCATCTCTTTATTTTCAGGCAGAATCCAGCGGGAGGGGATTCCATAGGCCGGCTCGACCGTTTCGATCCCGTCGATTTCTCCCAGTGGGTTCGCCGGTTCGAGCGCCAGATAATAGTCCACCAATATCTCGCCCTTGGCCACTTCCTCCCCCTTAATCCGGATGATATACTGGTTCGTGCCCAGGGAAGAGGAGTCGTGAAGCCGGATCGAAGGGATGACAAACCCCATATCCTGCGCATACTGCCGGCGGAAGATGACAATCCGGTTGATCAGTCTGCCGCCGTGGCTTTCGTCCACCAGCGGGATCAGGCTGTACCCAAACTCCATCTCGATCGGTTCCACGGTCAGCAGCGAATAAACATTATTGATATCTTTATAGTAGTCACTCTCACTGGGAAGCTCGGTCGGGGTGAGTTCCGTGCCCGCCTGCTCTAAGGCAGCCGCTTCCTCCAAACGTGAACGCTCCATACGGCGGTTTAAGACAAATCCCAAAACCAAAAGGAGGGCACCGCCCACAAACAAGGCAAGATGGGGGGTGTTGGGGATCACAGCTAAGAAGAAGAGCATCACGCCGGTCGTCATAATCGCCCTCGGCTGGGCTTTAAACTGCCGGATGACGTCCCGGTTCAGGCTGTCGTCCGAAACGGCGCGTGTGACGACCATGCCTGTCGCGGTGGAAATGAGCAGAGCCGGAATCTGAGACACCAGCCCGTCGCCGATCGTGGCGATCGAATAGGTGCTCATGATCTGCATGAAATCGCCCTGGCCGTTCATCATTCCGATCAGGATGCCGCCGACGAAGTTGATCAGGGTGATAATCAGCGACATGATGGCGTCGCCCTTTACGATCTTGGTAGCACCGTCCATCGACCCGTAAAAATCCGCTTCCTTCTGGATCTTGTAACGGCGGAGCTTCGCCTCTTCTTCATTAATCAGCCCCGAGGAAAGGTCCGCGTCAATCGCCATCTGCTTTCCGGGCATCGCGTCCAATGTAAACCGCGCGGCAACCTCAGCAACACGTTCGGCGCCTTTGGAGATTACGATAAACTGCACCAAAACGATGATGAGGAAGATAACGACACCGATTACAATATCGCCGCTGGTGATCAGATTGCCGAACGCCTCGATAACCGATCCGGCATATCCGCCGTTCGAGAGGATCAAACGGGTACTGGAGACGTTCATCCCCAGCCGGAAGAGCGTCGTAACCAGCAGCAAAGAGGGGAAGATCGAAAACTGCAACGGCTCCGCTATATTCATCGTGATCATGAGGATCATGATTGAGAGCCCTATATTGATAATCAACAAGAAGTCTAATAAAAATGTCGGAAGCGGGATGATTAAAAAAAGGACAATGACAACGACCATCAGAGAAATCACATTGCTAAAAATTCGTTTCACAGTCCTTCACCTCCTCCGATGAAACATTGCCTCTTTAAAAACATAAAAAACTTCACAAAGGGGCTTCGCCCCATCCTTCAACAAACGATCGGGGCCCGGCCCCTGAAAGTTCAGCGGGGACTCTGCCCTCACTGAAACTCGAATATGAAATCTGCCGCTCATGAGGCGGAAGATCGATCTGTCAGGTCATTTTTCAAGCCGTTTATTTCCATCCAAACGGAAGATATAGACCAAAACCTCCGCCACCATTCCATAGAGCTCCGGCGGGA
Source organism: Oscillospiraceae bacterium (assembly GCA_022792755.1). Taxonomy (GTDB): domain Bacteria; phylum Bacillota; class Clostridia; order Oscillospirales; family Ruminococcaceae; genus Metaruminococcus_A. The sequence continues at coordinate 24,168 of JAAWBP010000084.1, forward strand.
TTTCCTGGCCCAGCTCCGTGCTTGCAAAAAGGCTGCGGGCCAGCGGCGGGTTTTCAATCACAGCCACATGGTTCTCCTCGGCCACCCTTACGATCCGAAGCGCCAGTTCATCCTGGCCAAGCGCCAGAACGACCGGGGCGTTGTCTTCCTCCGGCTTATACCGCAGAGCAACGGCGTAATGGGTCGGGTTTCTGATGACCACGTCCGCCGACGGAACCTGCTGCATCATGCGGGACTGCGCCCTGCGCCGCTGCAGCTCGCGGATTTTCCCCTTGATCTGGGGGTCGCCTTCTACCTGCTTATACTCTTCCTTTACTTCCTGCTTTGTCATCTTGAGCTGGCGTTCATAATCCCACCATTGATAAAAGAAGTCAAAGGCTGCTAAAACGGCAAACGCGATTGCAATCCGCAGGATCAGATTCATAGCGTTGTCGAACAGATGGGCCGCCGCCACCGAAATGTCTGTATATAAATACTTCGAGCTCTCACGGAACATGTCGCTGAGCCCTAGGTAAATAATTGTCAAAAGAATACTGATCTTAAAGATTCCTTTAAGCGCTTCGACTACGCTTTTGAGCGAGAAGAGGCGCTTCATCCCCTGAAGGGGACTGACCCTGTTGAATTTAGGCTTGAGCGATTCCCCGCTCACCAGCAATTTGGTCTGGGCGAAGGTGGCGACAACGGCGCAGACAACGACGACTGCCGCGATCAGCCCGACCGTTTGAAGCAGCACCATGACCATCTGGCCTTGAAGCTCATTGAGCACATCCAGAAGCTTGAGGCCGGGTGTGCCGCCGGCATCAAAGCATAGACTCATAAACTGCCCTAGCTTTTCAACAAACACGCCTGAAAGCAGGCGAAGCATCGCATAAGCACCGATCAGCGTCGCCATGGCGACTACGTCTTTACTTAAATGAACATTACCCTTTTTTCGTTCGTCTCTTCGCTTTTTGGGTGTTGCTTTTTCAGTTTTTGACCCCTCTGCCAACGGTAGATCCCCCCTCGTCGGGTCCAGAGTTCAGGACTAACCTGTTGTCAATGTCACAATTTCCTTTAAGCTGTTGAGCATCTCCATCTCGATCTTTAACAAATACTCGCTGAACGGCGCGATCAAAAGGAGAAGCAGCGCCAGGCCGATGATGACCTTCAGCTCTATATTGATGGCAAATACGTTGATCTGCGGGATGACCTTCATCAGAATCCCCATCCCGATCTGCCCGACAAGCTCGGCCGCAAGGATCGGGAGACAGAGCTTCACGGCAAACACGGTGCACTCGACAAACAGCTCAAGCATAGCGCTCAGTACATCAGAGCCCAGAGAAACAGTGCCATAAGGGACGATTTCACCCGACGTGAGCATAATGCGCAACAAGGTGTGATGGCCGTTTGCCGCAAAGAACAGCAGGGTCGTCAAGGTGTTGAGCAGTACACCGGTGACGGACATATTTGCCTGAGAGGCCGGGTCGTAAATCTGGCTCATCGTCATCCCCATCTGGGTGTCGATCGCCTCGCCCGCCAAACGCGGGATATAGAAGAAAAAATTCATCGCCATGCTTAAAAGGAACCCCAGCGCCAATTCCAGTATAATTTGGATCACCAGCACCAGAAGCCCTGTAGGCGCGTCAACGGTCTGCTCCGTTGCAGAAATGACGCCTATGCTGAGCACCAGGACAAAGCCCGACCGGACGATCCCCGGAAGGTTGCTCCGCCCCCAAAGGGGGTTGAACAAGACGAAACCGCTCATACGGGCCGATATATAGATAAATAAAGTCAGCTCTGCCCAATCAATCATATACCCGTCCTTTTTCAGGCTGTCATGAGTTCAAACAGGGAACGCGCATACTCCTGCAACGTCTCCATCATCCAGCCTCCGCCAATCAAAAGAACAGCGATCACGATAATCAGCTTTAAGATGAACGAAATCGTCTGTTCATGGATCTGTGTCACAGCCTGAAAGAGCGCTACTACCACGCCGATCAGCATACTTAAGAGCAGCATGGGCGCGGCCAACTTGATCGCCACTCCCACACCGTCCCGCAGAACGTCCGCTACAATCGATGTATCCATTGATTTATCTCCCCGCGCGTTTAATTAAAACTTCGTATCAGACTAGAGAACAGCAGCTCCCAACCGTTGAGCGACACGAAAAGCAGCAGCTTAAACGGCATCGATATCATAGAGGGGGGCAGCATAATCATACCCATCGACATCAATGTGGAAGAAACCACAATGTCGATCAGCATAAAGGGAAGATACAACAAAAAACCGATCAAGAACGCCTGCTTGAGCTCACAGGTGATAAAAGCGGCAATAATGACATGCATAGGCAGGTCTAGTGCTTCTTCACCCTGCGCAGTGTCGACCTGCGCAAGGTCGCAGAACATATCTAAAGTAGAGGTTTCCGTATTGCGGAGCATGAATTCCTTAAGCGGCACAGAGGCCCTTTCGACAAACTCCTCCTGCGTGATCTCCTCGGCAACATAGGGCTCATACGCCTCCGTCTGGATCTGGCTGAGCGCTGGGCTCATGGTCAGCAGCGTCAAGATAATCGCGATACCGACCAGCACCATATTCGGCGGAGTCTGTGTTCCCATCGCGCTTCTCAGAAAAGAAAAGGAAACAACATACCTGGTAAACGAGGTCATCATCACCAGCAACGAGGGCAGCAGCGAAATCAGTGTCGTTAAAAACAGCACTTCCAACGTTTGAAGGCCGTCGCCGTTAATATTAATTAAACTATCATTCACCGCGTTTTACCTCTTTATCTTTTCCTTCCACACTTTTTGCAAAGCTTCCCGGAAGCTCGGCGGCTGAGCACCGCCGGATTGATCGTCCTTACTTTTCCAAGCCTCTGCTTCTTCGGGAGTGAACTCCGCCAGGTTTGTAATCCCGGCGGCGGTATTGCCGAGCAGGAAATACCGTTCCCCCACCTGGACGAGCAGAAGCTGCTCGTTTTTGCCAAGGCCCAGTCTTGCAATCGCCTTGATTTCCCCGCGTTTCTCTGCAGACATCATACCAAGCTTTCCCCGCCCAATCACATACTTTGTGAAAAAATAGGCGAGGCCGATAATCAGCAGGACACAGAAAAGCATCCAGAGCAGCGAGAAAAGCGAGCCATTACTATTCGGCATAAGCGTAACGGAGGGCGCTTAGCCCAAGATATTGGATACAGTCTTGAGGACACGATCCGGCTTAAAGGGCTTGACAATAAAGTCTTTCGCACCGGAGCGCACCGCATCCATAACCATGCTCTCCTGGCCCATGGCCGAGCACATGACTACATTGGCGTTCCCGTCCTTGGCACGGATCGCTTTGAGTGCTTCGAGGCCGTCCATGTTGGGCATGGTGATATCCATGATGACGAGATCCGGCGCGAACTCCCCAAATTTTTCTACTGCATCCGCTCCGTCCACCGCCTCGGCTATCTCCGTATAGCCGTTTTTGCTCAAAATGTCTTTTACCATCTTTCTCATGAAAGCAGCGTCATCCACCAATAAAATCTTCTTAGACATTGTAATCCTTCCTTCTCTGTAATAAATTCTAATGCGTCCTTGAATTGACCCGCAGCGGGTTAATTTTTAAGATCTTCGTTAATACTTTCCGTCTGTACAATCTCAGTGATACGAACCCCAAAATTATCATCCACTACTACGACATCACCTCTTGCAATACATTTTCCATTGACGAGTACATCCACTTGATCTCCAGCTAATTTATCCAAAACGACTAAAGAGCCTTTCGAAAACGTCAGGATATCTTGTACCTTCCGCTTGGTACGGCCGATTTCGACTGCCACCTGGAGCGGAACTTCCATGATGAGTTCCAGGTTTTGAGCCTGTTCTTCACCCAGCCGCTCTTCTGCCCCGATCGGTTTCATCTCGATCGGCTGGGCATTGATGACCTTTGGATCAGGCCGCCGAACCTCTGCCTGAGGCTGCGGCGGATACGGGTAGGGATAGGGGTAAGGCGGATAATAG
>JAAWBP010000085.1 GCA_022792755.1 Oscillospiraceae bacterium
AACAATGTTCTCGGGTACCCGTTCGAAATCTTCGATTTCGCCAACGGGTGAGGTTATTATAACACGTTTTCCAAAGAAAAAAAGGTCTTTATTTTAAAGTGTTGATGTCTTTATTTGCCGTCCTGACGAATTCAGCTTTGAATCAACTTCGTTTCTCTGGTATAATTGCACTAGAAAATGAAATATCAAAAGGGCGTCTCGAGCGATGAGAAACCCATGGAAACCGGAGGGCTTATGAAGCAGATTCTGTTTGTGGGGATCAATGCAAAATACATCCATTCCAATCTGGCTGTCCGCTGCCTGAAAGAATACGCAGAAACGCATGGGGTCGAGTCGGCCATTTCGGTTGCAGAATACACCATCAACCAGAGTGCGGATGAGATTCTGGAGGGAATCATTTCCTTTTCACCGGACGTGATTGGATTTTCCTGCTACATCTTCAACATCGAAACCGTTTTAAAAGTGGTTCAGAGTTTGAAATCCGTCCTTCCCGATTGTATCATATTTTTGGGCGGGCCGGAAGCGGGGACGGATCGATTCTCGCTGATGGAACGGTATCAGGAAATCGATTTTGTCGTCAGAGGTGAAGGTGAATGGCCGACCACCGCACTGCTCCGCGCTCTGGAACAGGGCTGCGGGAAATATGAAGAGATTCCGTCCCTCCTCTACCGGGACGGAAACCGTCTTTCCGAAACGCCGCTTTCCGATCCTTTGACCGACTTTGGGCTTCCATATCATTATACAAAGGAGAAGATCGAGGGGCTGGAGCACAAAATCATCTACTTTGAAAGCTCCCGCGGGTGCCCTTTCCGCTGTTCCTACTGTTTGTCCTCTGCGGACAAGCACCTCCGCTTTTTCCCGCTAGACGAGGTCCTGGATCAGTTCAAGCTGTTTCTGGACTGCCGGGTTCACCAGGTAAAACTGATCGACCGAACCTTTAATTGCGACGCAGAGCGCGCCCTTTTGATCTGGCGGTTTCTCGAAGCGCACGACAACGGGGTCACTAATTTCCATTTTGAAATCGCCGCCGACCTGCTGACACCGAATCAGCTTCAGCTCCTCAGCAAAGTCCGTCCCGGCTTGATCCAGCTTGAAATCGGCGTTCAGTCTACAAATCCGGAGACGATCCGGGCAGTTCACCGAAAAACGGATTGGGAGACAGCGAGAAGAAAGATTGCGGAAATCATCCGCAATCAGAACGTCCATGTCCATCTCGACCTGATCGCCGGGCTTCCAAAAGAGGGGCTTTTTTCCTTTCAAAAATCCTTCAACGAGGTTTACTCCCTCCATCCGCATCAGCTTCAGCTCGGTTTTCTCAAACTGCTTTCCGGCTCCATCCTGGCAGACGAAGCGGAGCGCTATGGGATCGTCTGCCGGAAATATCCGCCCTATGAGGTGCTCCAAACCGACAGTCTCTCCTTTCGGGAGCTGACCTTTTTAAAACATATCGAAACACTAGTCGACCTCTTTTACAACAGCGGCCGGTTCCGCGCCTGCCTTTCCCTTTTGGAATCGTTTTTCGAGGCCCCTTTTGAGCTTTACGAAAATTTGGAAAAATGTTTGGAGAGAAAAGGAATGACAGCTCGTCAGCTTGGAAAATACGGAGGATATGAACTCCTGCTCGAACTTTGCGAAACGCGCGACCCTTCCCGGCTGCCGAACCTGCGGCATGCGGCCAAATACGATATCTTTTCCCGGGAGCGGGTGCAGGTGCTTCCGGATTTTCTAAAGCTCTCCATCACCAAACAAAACAGCCGGGAAATAAAAAGCGTCCTCTCCTCTCTACCCAAAGGGGCGGATCCGCAAACGTACCAGGTCGAATATTTCCCCGGAAATTTTTTTCTTCCTGAAGGATACGTCTGCTTCCACTACGGAAAGCGGGATTTATACGGAAATGCGGAAACGTTCTTTTTGCCGCTTTGAAAACCGCCCTATCAAGACGGTTTCTGCATTCTCACGGACTGGAGCGAAGGCAGGAACGTCCCTGCCATTAAAACCGGGGATATCTTGCCTAAATAACAAAATAATGGTATGATTCTAGCTGGAACTTCATCATTCATTTTAGGAGGAATTTCATATGGGGATAACCTACCAGGAACTTAGTGATTTCCCAGGAGCCGTATTTCCGTGCAGCTGCGGAAAACAGCACAGCATCGACATCGACCGGATCGTCATCGAAAGCGGCGCTGTAAACCGGGTAGCCGAACTGATCAAGCCTTATCGGGCGGAAAAAATATTTCTGATTGCGGACAATAACACCTACGAGATTGCCGGACAGACGGTCGAGGAGCAGCTCCGCGGGGAGAATTACGCTGTCGTGACCCACATCTTTGATGGTAAGGGGCAGCTGGTTCCGGACGAAAAGGCGCTGGCCGACCTCGTTTTGGATATCCCAGCCGACACAGGGCTTGTCATCGCTGTGGGCTCGGGCACGATCAACGACCTTTCCCGGTACATGGCCTTTAAGCTCAACATCCCCTATGTGATCGTCGCAACGGCGCCGTCGATGGACGGTTTCGTTTCGACCGTCTCCCCGCTGATTGTCAACGACCTCAAGGTGACTTACAACGCAGCCGGGCCGCGGGCGGTCATCGCCGACCTGGACATCCTCTGTGAAGCGCCGGAAGCCATGATCTACGCCGGGCTGGGCGATGTGCTTGGAAAATACACCTCCCTGTGCGACTGGCAGCTTTCCAGGATCATCAACGATGAATTTTACTGCTCCGAGATCGTCAGCCTGATGAAAAACGCAGTGGAGAAATGCACCTCAGACATCGACGGGCTCAAAGAGCGGAAGCCCTCTGCTGTCAAAAGCCTGATGGAAGGGCTCGTCCTGAGCGGGATTGCAATGAGCTTTGCAGAGAACTCCCGCCCAGCCTCTGGGGCGGAGCACCATCTCGCCCACTTCTGGGAAATGACCTTCCTCTTCGCCGGAAAAGAGGCGATCCTCCACGGCACCAAGGTCGGAATCACCACTGTTGCGATCCTCAAGCTATACGAGCTTGTAAAGCATCTCCAGCCCAACCGCGAAAAAGCGCTGCGTTTTGTTTCGAACTTTGACAACGCAGCCTTTGAGGAGCAGCTCAAGAGCGTTTATCACACAGCGGCGCCCGACATCCTGAAAACCAACGCCAAGGAGGACCGCACCTCCCCTGTCCTCCATCAAAAACGGCTGGGAGTAATTTTAGAGCACTGGGACGAAATCAGAGCGACAATCGACGAGCTTTTGCCAAACGCCGCTTTTGCTGAAGACATCCTAAAAAAGCTCGGCGCCCCTTATCGCCCGGTACAGGTCGGCGTCGGCCGGGAAACCGTTCTGAACAGCCTTCTTTACGCCAAAGAGTTGCGAACCCGCTATACCGTTCTTCAGATGCTTTGGGATTTAGGGGAGCTCTCCAACTGTGCGGAGCAGGTCACGGAATACATGACAGCGAACGAGATGGAAAATCTCTGCACCGACCCTGCGATCATCCGCGAAAAGCTCGCGGACGTCAAGTGCTTCATCCTGGATATGGACGGCACGTTCTATTTGAGCGACAGGCTTTTAGACGGTTCGATCGGCTTCATCAACACAGTAAAAGAAAAAGGGAAAGAATATCATTTTTACACCAACAACTCGTCTAAAAACGCGGCGCTTTATGAAGAGAAGCTCCGGAATATGGGCTGCCCTTCCCACGTTGGAAAGGTTTTGATTTCGAACGAGGTCATGATCGAATACCTGAAAAAGAACACCTCTTTCCGGCGCTTTTTCGTCCTGGGAACCGAGTACTTGAAAGAGGACTTTATCAAGGCCGGTTTCCTTCTAGACGATCAAAATCCGGACGCCATCATCGTGGGCTTCGACACCACCCTGTCTTACGACCGGCTGACCGCCGCCTGCAACCTGATCAAAAACGGAACGCCCGCTTATGGGGTCAACACGGATTACGTCTGCCCGCTGGATCAAGGCGGATTCCTGCCCGACTGCGGTTCCATATCACAGCTGATTTACGCGGCTACCGGCGTGGAATTGGAATTTTTCGGAAAGCCCTCCCGTCACACGCTCGATTATATTTTAGAAAAAACGGGGTATCAGGAAAAAGAAATTGCATTTGTAGGAGATCGTCTCTATACCGACATCGCCATCAGTTCGGGGAGCGATTCACTCTCTATCCTGGTATTATCCGGAGAAACTACGCCGGAAATGTTGTTAAATGCCTGCGAAAAACCCGATCTTGTCTGCCCCGGTCTCGCAGCGCTGACCCCTCTGCTCTGACAATTTGCCGCTGGTCTATCAGCGGTGAGCTATCTTCCTTTACAAGCCTTTGAAAAGATGCTACTATTCCTATAGTAGTGAGCTTAAAAGCTTAGATTCGGAAGGAAGATGCTTCTTGAAAGCCGTCAAGGTAATTTTGATTGGACTGCTGTTCGCCGTCGTCTTGTTTCTCTCGGTATACGCATTGTTTCCGGAGGAGACGGCCGAGCCTGTCATCGGCTATATCACTCCCGCTTCTCTGCCGGCTTCAAATAATGACGCTTCGAGCGAAGCACGGAGTTCTTCTGCCGGCAGTTCTTCAAGAACCGGCACCTCCGCTGGTACCTCCAGGCCGCCGAAAAACCCTTCCTCCTCTTCAGAAAAATCCTCCTCGGAAAGCTCTTGTTTGGAGAGTTCTTCCGAATCGGAAATCGTGCTATGGCTCAACATCAACACTGCGACCCAAGAAGAATTTTACCTTTTAGACGGAATCACGGAAGAGCTTGCACGTCGGATCGTTACATTTCGCGATATGGCCGGCGGATTCACTTCGATTGAGGATTTGAAAAAGATTCCCCACCTCAGCAGCGGTATTTTTGATCAAATCAAAGACAACGTTTATTGTGAATGAAGGATGTGCAACTGTGAATTATAAGCATCTGATCGACTTAAACGACTTTTCCCAAAGCGAATGGGCCTCTATCATCCAGCTTGCCCTTAAAATTGCGGACAACCCCGGGGAATACTATGGGAGCTGCCACGGAAAAATTATGGCCACCCTCTTCTATGAGCCCTCTACCCGAACCCAGATGTCCTTCCAGACCGCTATGCTCAAGCTCGGCGGCCGGATCATCGGCTTCGACAATCCCCAAAATTCCTCTGTCGCAAAGGGGGAGTCCCTGAAGGACACGATCGTCGTCGTCAGCGGTTACGCCGATATTATTGCCATGCGGCATCCGATGGAGGGCTCCGCCAAGGCCGCTTCCCTTTATTCAAACTGCCCGGTGATCAACGCCGGGGACGGCGGGCATCTCCATCCAACCCAGACTTTGACCGACCTTGTCACCCTGTCGCGCGAAAAAGGGCGGCTCAGTCACCTGACAGTCGGGCTCTGCGGGGACTTGAAAAACGGGCGCACCGTACACTCTTTGATCAAAGCGCTCTCTCAATACGAAGGGAACACATTTGTGCTGATTTCTACCAAAGAGCTGACCATACCGCCGTATGTAAAAGAGATGCTGGTACAAAGCCACATCCCCTTTACGGAAGTTCTCTCCCTGGAGGATGCCATCCCCGAATTGGATGTCCTGTATATGACCCGGATCCAGCGGGAACGCTTTTCCAGCGAAGAAGAATACCAGCAGCAAAAGGACACCTATGTGCTCGACCCCGAAAAGCTGTCAAAGGCAAAATCAGACCTTAAGATTCTCCATCCCCTGCCCCGGGTGGACGAAATTGACTACCGGGTGGACGACGACACCCGCGCCATCTATTTTAAGCAGACCCTTTACGGCGTCTATGCGCGGATGGCGTTGATTATGAGCATGCTCGGCAGCTTTGATCCGGCACCACCGCTGAAAGGAACCCCGCTGGAGCAAAAGTGCAGCAATCCGCGGTGTATTACTTCGAGTGAGGCTTATCTGCCCCCTTCCTACAAAGAGCATGAAGGAGCGCTTTTCTGTGAATACTGCGAACAGCGGCAAGGTTAAAAAGACAGCGATCCTTTTTGGCTCGCCGAACAACCAGGGAAATACGGCGAAACTGCTGGATGAATTTTTGCGCCATTGCCCCGAAAATGGGCAGGCTGCCCTGCTCTGCGCATACGATCTGAAAATTCTGCCTTGTATCGGATGTGACCGATGCCGGACAGCGGACTGCTGTGTCCACCGTGGAAAAGACGATTTTGAAAAGGTCGAGCAGATGATGGAAGCAAGCGACCTGTTTATCATTGCATCTCCCGTTTACTTTCTGAATCTCCCCGCCCCGCTCAAGCAGATTTTCGACCGCTTTCAATCCTATTTTTATCAGCGCCCTTTCGCAAACCGCCCCGTCAGAAAGGCTGTCCTGTTGACTACGAGTGGTTCCGGTGACAGCGCCGGTCCTAGGCAGACGGCCCTGACCGTCAAATATGCTCTGGATGCCGTCAACGTTTCTTTAGTCGAGACGGTCGCGGTCAAAAATACCGACCGCCGTCTGGAAATCGACCCGGAGCTCTGCAAAAAGGCGGCGCAAAAGTTGTTTTGCTCAAACTGATCCCCTTTTTCCCAACGTGACCAGAACCGGGCTATTGCCTAAACAACAAGGGCGGAACAATATTTGTTCCGCCCTTGTTGTTTTACCAGCCGAAGCTGCTTTTTAACGATTCAAACCACTCCACCACAGCGAAGCGGACTTCATATTTCGGGTTGCGCGTCACCAAGTCCGATTCATCCTCGCTGAATCCCTCTTCCAGAACCTCCTGCGGCTGGGCTGCGGGCAGGCAGAGCGGCGGATAGAGCACACACCACCAGTTCTGGCCCGCTGCGTCCCCGATGGTGATCCGCACTGCGTCATACATCCCTGCGGGAAGGGTAAAGGCATCATACTGCCGGGTGGTGAAATACATATTGACGATTTCGGCCTGAACCGGATCGTCACAGCCGTTTCGGAGAAGCTCATCCTGGGCGATCTGACGCACCTGCTCCAGATGCTCCGCCGCAGATTCTTTTGCGTCTTCCAATGTTTCGGGCTTCTCGAAAACAGAGCCCATCTCGTTTAAAATCCGGTCTCTCACCTTTAGCTTCAGCGCCTGGTCTTCCGCGCTGTCCGAATTTGCCAGAATATGGAGCCGGAGGACATCCTCGCGGATCTGCCCGCAGTCTGCGGCAAAGGTGGTAAATCCACCGACCAGAATCGTCAGAATCAAACCGATCAAAAGCGATAATTCTATCTTTTTCAAAGAAAAAACCGTCCTTTCCCTTTACGTCAAAGGGAGTATGGGCGGTTTTTTATAAAATATACAGATTTTTCCAATTTTAAAGAATCTTTACGCCGCAGTCCACCGGCTCGGTGAGATAGACCTCTCGGTACAAAGGCGAAAATGCTTCACGGGCAGCATTTGCCGCCGCCTTCTCCTGAAACAGCCCGAAAACAGCTGACCCGCTCCCGCTCATCAACGACCCAAGCGCCCCTTTTTGCAACAGCTGCCGCTTGATATCAAACACCTCGTCCAAAACTGTCACCTGCTCAAAGGTGTTGTCCATCGAAACAGCAATTTCGTGCATGTCGGCGTAAGATACCCCCTTCAAAGCCCGGGAGACATCGACCTTTCGGAGAGCCGTACAGTTGTCGACCGCCTGAAACGCGGCGCCGGTGGAAATGCCCGCCTCCGGCTTTACAATGACAAAATAGCAGGATGGCAGAGGGGAAACCGGCGCCACCCGCTCCCCCATCCCCGTCACGTGGGCCGTTCCGCCGGTCAGGCAGAAAGGGACGTCGGCGCCTAGTTTCACGCCGAGCGCAGAAAGCTGATCTTGGGAAAGCCCGGCGTCATATAGAAAATTGAGCCCTGTCAGCACGGCGGCAGCGTCGGCGCTCCCGCCAGCCATCCCCGCCTGCAAAGGGATCTTTTTCTCCAAATGAATTTCAACGCCGCCTTTCCGCCCCGTGAACTGAAAAAACTGCTCCGCAGCGCGATAGGCGATATTATCGTTTCCGCCCGAGAGGTCGGAGCGGCCGCAAAAAAGACGGATTCCATCCTCTGCCCGCGCAAGGCGGAGCGTATCGTGGAGCGAAACCGACTGCATCAGCATCTCCATATTGTGGTAGCCGTCCTCCCGCTTTCCCAGCACCGCCAGGGCAAGATTCAGTTTGGCATAAGCGTACAGAGTGATACTTTCCATCTTCCCACCTAAAAGCGGTAAAACCGCGAGCGTTTGATCCGAATAGCCTTTACCGGGCACATCTCATGACAGCAGAAACAGCGGATACAATTTTCGTAGTGAATCTCCGCCTTATGGTTTGAAATTTCAATGGTTTTTGCAGGGCAGCTTTCGGCGCATTTCCCACAGCCGACGCATTCCTTTTTGCTGATCTTCGGCTTTGAAGAAAAATGGTTCAAAATGGATTTCGGAAACCATTTCGGAAGGGATGTCGAAAAATCCACACCATGAGAAACAGGCTTGACAAACTCGGGAAACAGCTTCACCTCGTCGCCAGACACCTTCAGCTCATCCGCGGACTGAACAGACAGCCCCCGGCGCCTGGCCGAACGGACGGTGTAAATCCGGTCGGGGTCGAAGCCGATGACCCTGCAAAGCAAGAGGTCGATGTCATAGGGATTCCTCCCAGCGAGCAGCATCCCGGTATGGATGAGGCTGCCGCCCGAAGGCCCGTCCCCCTGCATGGCGTCCACCGCATCGACAACTGTGAGATTCGGCCGAACCGTCTCACAAAGGTCTACCAGCATTTCACAGAAGTGCTCCTCCTCCGGAAAACGGAAGTGGAGCTCCGGCTTCATCAGACCGGGAATGCAGCCAAACAGATTTTTGACCGCGCCGCTCAAACCGACCATCCCATGCGTTTTAAGCTTGCACAGGTCGATGATATAATCGGCTTCCAAAACAGGATCGATCAAATGGAACTGTTTGCAGAGGTCATTTTCAGGCCGGCTGACCTCCTGGTAACCGGTCGCTTCATTCAGCGTAACGCCATACCGCTGCGCGAGATCAGCATAACCGGCGGCGCGGTAAATCCCGGCCAGAAGCTGCTTGCTATACGGCCCGCCAGGGCTGTCCGCAATCACAATGTCGCTGACTCCCCATTCCTGCAAAAGACGGATCACCCCGCCCGCAACAGCCGGATGGGTGGTCGTAAATTCCTCGGGGCGCCGTTTCATCAGCAGGTTGGGCTTTAAGAGAACCTTCATCCCCGGTTTCAGATCCTTTTGAACGCCGAGAGCCGCAAACTGGCGTTTGACCGCACGGTACAGCGCTTCTTCCTCGTAATCCTCCAGCCGGACGCAGCTTATCTCAGACATGCTTCACGTTCCTTTGCGAGTTCCTTCAAAAATTCCCCGATCCGCTCAATGGCTTCGAGCAGGTGCTTCTTGGAATAGGAGTAGGACACCCGGATGAATCCTTCCCCACTTTCCCCAAAAGCATTTCCCGGGACAACCGCAACCTTTTTGGAATACAGGAGTTTCTCACAAAATTCATCCGACGTCAGCCCGGTCGACTGGATTGACGGAAATATATAAAACGCCCCCTCCGGCTCAAAGCAGGGAAGGCCGATCGAGGTGAACCCGTCAATGACCAGCCGGCGGCGGGCGTCGTAATCCTCCCGCATCTCCCGCACACTGTCGTCACAGCTTTTGAGCGCTTCGATCGCCGCATACTGGCTGGTGGTCGGGGCGCACATAATCGCAAACTGGTGGAGCTTGATCATCTGCTTGATAATTTCACGCGGGCCGCAGGCGTAGCCGAGCCGCCAGCCCGTCATGCTGAACGACTTAGAAAAACCGTTGATGACGACGGTGCGCTCCCGCATCCCATCGATCGCCGCAGCCGAAACATGAGGCTGATCCCCGTAAGTGAGCTCCGCGTAAATTTCATCCGAAAGGACAATGATATTGGTGTCCCGCAGAACCTCAGCGATTTCTTCCAGATGCTCCCGGCGCATGACGCCGCCGGTCGGGTTGTTTGGAAAGGGCAGAACCAGCAGCTTTGTCTTAGGAGTGATTTTTTCCCGAAGTTCGTCCGCCGTCAGACGGAAGGCGTTTTCCGCCTTGGTCGGGATTGGGACAGGGACTCCGCCGGAAACGGTCACGATCGGCGAATAAGCGACAAAGGAAGGCTCGACGATCAGCACCTCGTCCCCCGGCTCCACAAAAACCCGGATGCAAAGGTCGATCGCCTCAGAACCGCCCACCGTGACGACGACTTCGTCCTTCGCCTCATAGCGCAGGTGATATTTCCGCTCCATATAACGGGCGATTTCCTCCCGCAGGGCCATCAGGCCGGCGTTGGCCGAATAGCGGGTCATCCCCCGCTCCAGCGTCTCGATCCCCTTCTGCCGGATCGCCCACGGCGTTTTAAAATCCGGGTCGCCGACGCCGAGGGAAATGACACCGTCCATCTGCTCGGCAATATCGAAAAACTTCCGTATCCCGGAAGGCTTGACTTGCTGAACCTTTCGGGACATCAAAGAGGAATAATCCATCACAGCAAAGCACTCCTTCTGTCATCGGAGTCCTCCCCGCAAAGGACAACCCCCTTTTCTTTATAGCGCACCAAAACAAAATGGGTCGCCGTGGACAGGACGGAATCCAGTGCCGCGAGCCGCTGCTGTACGAACAGGGCAATGTCCTTAAATGTCCGGCACTCGAGGATGACGAGAAGATCGTAGCCGCCCGACATCAGATAAACTGTATCCACTTCGGAATAGCTCATGATCCTCCGCGCGATATCCTCAAACCCCAGGTCGCGTTTTGGGGAAACCTTGACCTCGATGATGGCCTGGACAGTTTCCTCATCCAGCCGTTCATGGTCTAAGAGGACTTTATATCCGCGTATGATCCCCTGTTTTTCATAAGAGGCAATCTGTTTTTCCACTTCCTCCGCCGTCGTCCCAAGCATGGCGGCCAGCTGCTTGCTGGAAAATCTCGCGTTTTCATTTAACAAAGACAATAACTGATCCATCTCAATGTCTCCTTTTTATCAAAATTCCTATGGGGCGGAAAGGCGGAGTGCCTCCGCCGAAATCTTTGATTTCGCCAACGCGTGAGGTTATTATTACGAGCGCCAGCGAGTAACAATGTTCTCTCAGCC
>JAAWBP010000086.1 GCA_022792755.1 Oscillospiraceae bacterium
AATATCCCAGATCTGTTCCCCTTCGTCAGCGAAATAGAGGGTGACTGCGGCCTGCTCAGTCTTTGAGGTCGCTTTCGATTCATCCAGCGACATGTTGATGACCACAGGCTGGCTGATGATTTGAACCGCCATGGCAAAGATCGAAAGCTCGATCCGCAGGTCGATTTTATGGTCGCCTGTCAAATGGAACGACATGCTGCGTATCTGCGCCGCCGCCTCGATTTCACATCCGGGAAGCCCCGGGCTGTGATCCAGGTCGTCGTGGAATTCCACCCGTTTGTCAACCGAAAGCGGCATCCCGGAAACGGAGGAACAGATCGCGCAGATATCGAATTCCCCGTCGAGAGAGAGGCCGGAATCGGTTCTTTTTGCCGTGAGCCGGGCGATATCGCACCAGATGTCATAGACCGCTGCGATCTCCTCGTTCGGCGTGTCGATCGAAGCCTGAACCATTGAAGTCATCGCCGGGAGGGTGAAGCTCCTTCTCAGGGCGATTTTTTTGTATTCCAGCTCACACTCGTAATTCGTGGAGTAAAGGTCGCGGATCAGCTCTTTTTCCGTCTCCATGATGCAGGTGCAGATGCAGTTTACACTGAGTTCCGCGGAGATGATTTTTGATTCCCCATCCATCGTCGTCTTCGGCTCCAGCTCGGCGCAGGCAACCTCAAACCGGACGTCGCAGGAGAACCGGTCGTCTACACCAGCTAAGTCGATGATCTGGCTGACAGGCACCGAATACTCCACCGTCTGTGGGTCGGCCTCATCCCCCAAAGGACAATAGGCGACGTGGATCTGAATCTCACCTTTGACGATCACTTTGTTGGCGATCACCTTGACGTCATCCACCCGGGAAGTCTCATGGTGATAAAGGACGGAGGCGATGGAGTCGTTTCCATTCGGCAGCTCCAGCTCCTCTCGGACTGTAAACGACTTGCAGGCCTGGCGGCACTCGCCGTCCATCTTCATCGACGACTGCTGTTTCTGAACGCCCGCCCCCTCTGCATCGCTCACCACCGTCTCCTGGCGCTGGTCGGAAACCCGCAGGGAAATCCCGATTGCCCCACGGATATCGAACCGCCGGGAATTGACGCCGCGGCAGTTGAGGTACTCACACTGCATGGACACGCTCAGTGAGGGGTTCTCACAGGCGGACTTGAGCGCCACCGTCTTGCTGAAGGGAAGCCGCTGGCTAAAGGAGCGCACCTGGTTCGTTTCCTCGCAGATATAGACCACAAAAATAGTTGCAATCCCGTCGATCACCACCTCGTTGCCCATCACCCTGCCTGACGTCATTTTGGGGACCATTTTGCATTTGAGTACTTTAAACACGTTCGGGCAGTAATCTGGCAGAAGGCAGTCCAGCTCGACAGACTGCTCTACTCTTGCGTCAAAAACTACCTCATTGACCTCTATGGTATCATGGGTAAGCTTCAATTCCATATCTGCTTCTACTCCTTTTATGATTTTTCTACCCTATACCTATTCGAAAGCTGTCCGTGATATGCACAGAATCTTTCGGATCTGGATAGAATTACGGCGCAAAGGTAGCGGAACTCTACTAAAGTATATAAAAAGGGCTTCCCCCATTATGCGGGGGAAGCCCTTTTCTATTGAATGAAACAATAACCCATTAGACCGTTATTCGAGTTCGATTTTGTAGCACACCGGGAATTCTGACGATATCTTCTTGTCGAGGACGATATGAAGTCCATCTTCGTCGATTGCAAAGCTTTTTACGGCATTGCCGTTTCCAAGCATCGACACGCTTCTGGCACAGCAGCCGCATCGATCGTTGTGGAAGGACTTGATCGTAACGGCTGTTCCCGCAGGCGCTTTCATCTGAAACGCGTAGACGGCACCCTTTTTATAAGTAAAGCGGAAATCTTTTTCGTCGTAATCGACCCTTCCCTCTGAAAACATGCCTCCGCCGGCCTGGTGCTCGCCTTCCCGATAGGCCCTCCACGGGGACGTTTCATAAATCCCCTCTCCGTTTACGCCAAGCCATTCCCCCGTTTTAAGGAGGACGGCCGTCTCTTCATCGGTAATCGTTCCGTCCGGTTTCGGGCCGACGTTCAAAAGGAACATCCCGTTTTTGCTCACAACGTCGATGAGCGTCGTGATAATCTCATAAGACGACTTAAAGTCGTTGTCTACTGTATAGCCCCACGAGGTATTTCCAATCGCCGTATCAGTCTGCCACGGCGTTGGAGAGATGCCGTCAAGCGCGCCGCGTTCAACATCATAGGTCGCTGTCGTCGGCGGATAGGCGTTATGCTTATAGTCGATGGTCACTTCCTCCTGCCATTCTTCCGCCCGGTTGTAATAATACGCTGCAAACTTTTTCAGGTAGGGTTTAAACGCTTTATTATGAATCCACCAATCGAAATAAACGGTCTTCGGACGATAGCGGTCAACGAGCTCGCAGGTTCTGCAAAGCCAATCCTTAAGATAAGCTTCATCCGGGCCGATTTCATCGACGGTGTCACAGGCTTTATGCATCGCACTGCCGTCCAGCTTTTCATCGTAAAAGGCCGGGCCGTAAAAATCCTGATATTCCGGATCATTTACATCGCTGTCGAAGGTTCTGCCGCCGTTCATAAAGAAGTAATGCTCCGCGCGGTGAGACGAAGTGCAGAATACAAGCCCGCTTTTTTCACATTCCGCCTTCAAAACGCCGATGACGTCCTGCTTCGGCCCCATATTTTTGGCATTCCAGCGGTTAAACTCAGTGTCGTACATCGCAAAGCCGTCGTGATGCTCGGCTACTGGCATGACAAACTTCGCGCCCGCTTTTTTGAAAAGCTCGATCCATTTGGCGCCGTCAAACCGTTCGCCCTTAAACATCGGGATAAAATCTTTATACCCAAACTCTTTATGGGGACCGTAGGTTTTGAGGTGATGCTCGTACTCCTCGCTGCCTTTGACATACATGTTGCGGGAATACCACTCGCTGCCATACGCCGGTACAGAGTAAATCCCCCAGTGAATAAAGATCCCGAATTTGCCATTGTAGTACCAGTCCGGCGTTTTGCGCCCGGAAAGCGACGCCCAGTCATCGCTGTATTTTCCGTTCTCAATGACCTCATCGATTGTTTTCAAATACTCTCTTTGCGTCATCCGATCACCTGCTTTGTTTTTTCTTTATGATAGCACAACACCATCCAAGCTGTATATAGAAAAAATACACTTTTTCCAGTCTTTTCAAACCGTCGCCTGTCGGGGAAAAGTCAATCCACAGAAAGCGACCCGCGTTGCACTTCCCGCCGCGGAACACACGCGTTACTGAAGCTTTGGAACAGTCTGAACAGGATCATCCTCAAGGGCATCCGGCTTGGTAAACGGCGAAATGGGATCGTCCTCAAATTCGGTCATATCCGCCCAATAACGTTTCGGCATATGCCCCATCCTGCATTTTTGATTCTCCCGCCCCTCCACCGCGGCGGTGTTGTAATACTTTTTCCAGAGGCTGCGGTAAAACTGCTCTTCCTCCCCCTTTTCCGGCATGGAAAACGAATCGACCGCCAGGTACTTCCACTCGCGGGGATGGTAAGCGAGGGCGGTCTTATGGTTTGCGTCGTAAATAAAAAAATGCTCGTTGGGATACCGGCCGCAAAAATGGGGCTGGATGACCGGCAGAACAAAATTTTTGGGATGGAT
>JAAWBP010000087.1 GCA_022792755.1 Oscillospiraceae bacterium
CCCGGCCACGGACCTCGCAGGATAAAAGCTTAGAGACTGGCAGAACGTTCGTGTGCGAACCACCGGCGGAGGTACTCCGCCCCTGCAATAGAAAGAAGGAGAAACGCGATGCATATCTTATCGGTCGATTTCGGCACCTCTTCGGTCAAACTGTCGGTCGTGGACGACCGGCTCAACATCCTGGACTCCGCAAAGGTCTCCTACCAGATTTCGGTCACCAACGGCGACTGGATCGAGCTGGACGGCCGGGTCGTCTTCGACGCGATGCTCGAAGGGATCCGGAAGCTCTCCCGGTACACCGGCTCAATTGAGCTGATCGGGTTCGACACCTTCTCCCCCTCCATGACCTTCATGGACGAGGAGGGGAACGCCCTCCACCCGGTGCTCACCCACCTCGACCGCCGGAGCAAGGAGCAGACCAAGGAGATCCTCCGGGTGATGGGGAAGGAGAAGTTCCAGAGCATCACCGGCATCCAGCCCTTCACCGGCGGCGCCTCCGTCACCTCGGCCCTCTGGATGAAGGAAAACCGCCCCGATGTATTTGAGCCCGCTTACCGGCTGGGGCACCTCAACACCTACATATACAAACGTTTGACCGGCGTCTTTGCGACCGATCCGACCAATGCCTCGATGACCGGGATGTACAACACCGTCACCGGAAAGGGCTGGTCGGAGGAAATCTGCACCATCTTCGGCATCCCGATGGAGAAGCTCCCTCCGATCGTCGAAGCGGGGAGCGTGCTCGGCGGCCTGCGCCCGGAAATTGCGGCCCTCTGCGGATTAAAGGCCGGGATCCCGGTCGCCCTCGGGGGAAACGACGCCGCGACCGCCCAGGTCGGCGCGGGGAATTCCCATTCGGGCGATATCTTAAACATCTCGGGCAGCAGCGAGATGGTCTCGATCCTCTCGGACACGCCGAAGGTCAACGACAAGTACTACCTCCGCTGCTCCGCCACCCCCGGCCTCTGGCAGATCTTCGCCATCACGGCGAGCGGCTTTGCCATCGACTGGTTCCGGGAGGAGTTTTACAAGGATATGGACGCCCGCACCTTCTTCGACAAGGAGATGCCGGAGGTCATTGCGAATCATTTGGGTTCCACCGAGGTCGGATTCCTCCCCTATCTGGCGGGCGACCGGCAGAGCCTGGAGCCGAAGCGGGGCGCCTTCACCGGGCTGACCCTCCAGGCTACCCGGCGGGACTTCCTGGCGGCGATCTTCATCGGCATCCACGAGCCGATCCTGGAAACCATCCGGCTGGCGGAGGCATTTCTCCCGTTAAACAAGACGGTGAAGCTCACCGGCGGGATGGTGGACGACGCGTTCCTCTCGATCAAGCACCGGCTCTTTCCCGGCTACGGCTTCGAGGTCAAGCCGGACTGCCCTATCCTGGGGAACGCTGTTTTAGCGCTCAAGGGGCTGGAGCGGAGCAAATCCGTGTGAGGAGGACGTATGGACGCACTGTTTATCAACCGGTATTACCCTTCTCAGAAGCTCTTTGAGGCGTTCTATAAAAAGACCTCTCAAAAGTACAGCAGGATCATTGGGATTGCCGGCCTCGCTGTTCTTGCGGTCGGGCTCTTCACCCTCGCCTGGTCGGGCGGGGCAGACCTCTTCTTTCTCCTGATGGGGATCGTCGGGGCGGCGCTCTGCCTAGCGCTGATCTTTTTCCACAAGATCATGGCCCGCAGCGCGATGAACCGCACCCTGAAGCTCCACGGCGGGAAGGTGTTCCAGACCACCGTCTCCTTTGCCGAGCGGATCGTCCTTGAAGAGGGGGAGGAAACGCTCACCCTCGACTATTCCGATATCGTCGACGTCGTCGACTGCGAAACCGTCCTCGCCCTGATGTTCGGGAAGGCGAACGGCGTCATCGTCAAAAAGGACGGTTTTTTCAAGGGGGATTTGAAATCCTTTTCCGCCTTCCTCTCCAAAAAGCTGGAGGGCTGACCTTTCTTTCGGGCACAAATGCCGAGCTGTTCATAAAAGGCGGCGGAGCATGCTGAACCTATATTTCATCTTGATTCTAAGGAGGAACAAACATGGTAATTTCCATCGGATGCGACAACCTCGCCATCGAACTGAAAAATGCGGTGATCGAAGAGATCAAAAAGCTGGGGCACGAAGTCCTCGACTTCGGCGTAAAGGCGCCGGAAGACCCCTACGACTACCCCGACGTGGCCTATCCGGTCGCCAAGGCGGTCGCCGATAAAAAGGCAGACCGGGCGATCCTCATCTGCGGCACCGGCATCGGGATGGCGATCTCGGCCAACAAGGTAAACGGTGTTTATGCGGCGGTCTGCCACGACATCTACTCCACCGAGCGGTCGATCCTCTCGAACGACTGCAACTGCATGTGCATGGGGGCGCTGGTCATCGGCAAGGCGACCGCGCTGACCCTCGTCCGCACCTGGCTGGGGCTGACCTTTAAGGAGAGCCCGTCCAGCAAGAAGATCGCGAAGTTCAAAGAGATCGAGGCCGGAACCATGGAGGTGAAGCTGCATGCCGACAAATAAGCCTTTTGACGGGCTGGCGTTGGAGCGCCACGCCTTCAACATGCGCCGGATGATCTGCGAGACCATCATCAACAACGGCGAAGGGCACGGCGGCCCGGCCCTCTCCTGTGCCGACATCATGGCGGTGCTCTATATGAACGTCATGAAGATTGACATGGACGACCCAACCGGAAAGGACTGCGACAAGTTCCTCCTCTCCGCCGGGCACAAATGCCTCGCCCTTTACGCGGCGCTGGCGGAGAAAGGGATTATCGACGAGAAGGTTCTCTCCACCTACAACCAGTTCGGAACCCCCGTCCCTGGCCATCCGGACATGACCAAGCTCCGCGGCGTCCAGTTTTCCACCGGTTCGCTCGGGCACGGCCTGCCGATCGGCTGCGGCCTCGCCAAAGCCGGGAAGATGCAGGGGAAGGATTACATGACCTATGTCCTGATGGGGGACGGCGAGCACGGGGAGGGCTCGGTCTGGGAGGCCGCCGCCTACGCCGTCCACAACAAGCTGGATAACCTGGTCGCCATCATCGATGAAAACGGTTTGCAGATCAACGGGACTACGGCGGAAGTCCTCCGCCCCGCTTCCTTCGAGGATCGTTACAGCGGATATGGCTGGGCCGTCCGGTCGATCGACGGGCACAACCTCAAAGAAATCTACGACGCGCTGAATGCCGCCCCGTTTGAGAAGGGCAAGCCCAGCCTGATTGTCGCCAAGACCAAAAAAGGCCGCGGCATCTCCTTCATGGAGGGCAACATCAACTACCATCACTGGCACCCGGGCAAAGAGGAGCAGGAGAAGGCCCTCGCCGAACTTAAGGCGATGGATGAAGCGCTCAAAGCAAAGGAGGCGGCGAAATAATGGCGGTACAGGATCCGAGAAAGGTATTTGAAAAAGCATTTCTGGAAATTGGGAAGGAGAACCCGAAGGTTGTCGGCGTTTCCTGCGACTCGGCAAAGGGAGCGGGGCTCTGGTCTTTTGTGGAGGCCTTCCCCGAGCGGTATATCGAGACGGGGATTTCCGAGCAGAACGCCGTCGGCGTCGCTGCCGGGCTGTCCCAGCAGGGGTTTATCCCCGTTGTGGTGGCGATCAACCCCTTCCTCACCATGCGCAGCTACGAGCAGGTGCGGGACGACGTCGGCTATGTCAACATGAACGTCAAAATCGTCGGCTCGGGCGGCGGGCTCGCCTATTCCACCTTGGGCTCCACCCATGAGACCATCGAGGATATCGCCGTGATGCGGACGATCCCCCATCTCACCATCTTCACCCCCTGCGACGGCTACGAGGTGGAGCAGGCCATCCGCAAGGCGGTCGAGATCGAGGGCCCGGTCTACATCCGGATGCCCCGCCAGGCCAGAGAAGACCTGGCCGACCCTGCAAGCCGGCATTTCGTCCCCGGCAAGGCGGAGATTTTTGAAGGCGGGAACGACGCAGCCATCCTCGTCTCCGGCACCCTGGCGAACGAGGCGCGCGAGGCGGCGGCCCTTCTGAAAGAGGAGGGGATCCATGTGACGGTCGCGAACTTCACGACGGTCAAGCCGCTGGATGAAGAGGCGGTGAAGGAGCTCTACGCCAAAACCAAGATGCTGGTCACCCTGGAGGAGCACTGCGACCGCGGCGGGCTCGGAACCGCTGTGGCGGAGGTCGTCTGCTCCATCCGCTCCGACAAGCCGCTTTACCGTTTGGGCATCCCGGAAGGCTCCAAAGAGGTCGGCCCCTATCTCGAGGTTCTTGACCATTACGGGCTGTCCGGCAAAAAGGCAGCCGCGAAGGTCGCGGAGCTCTACCGGGCGCTTTAAAAGCGGGACATCTTCCTAAACGATCAAACGCCACGCCCCGGGCCCTTTAGCAGAAGGCCCGGGGCGTGAAGCAAAAGAAAGGCGGACAACATGAGCAAGCTTTGCACCGGCGTTTTTGCGCCGATTACCACAACTTTTGACGACGACGGGGCGCTGAACCTGAACGCGCTCAAGGAAAACGTCAAAAAATACGCTGCATCCCCGATCCACGGCTACCTCGCCCTCGGCTCCAACGGGGAGAACAAGGCGCTGACCTGGGAGGAGAAGATCGAAACCGCCCGGGTGATCATCGAAAACAAGGCGCCGGAGCAGATTGTGATGGCGGGCTCGATCTTCGAGTCCACTGTGGAGACCATTGCCTTCGCAAAGGAGATGGAGAAGCTGGGGGCGGATTACATCACCCTCCTCTCCCCCTGCTACTTCAAAAGCATGATGAAGGACGAGGTTCTGATCCGGTACTTCACCGACGTCGCCTCGGCGGTCGACACACCTTGTATGCTCTACAACGCGCCCCAGTTCTGCGGGGGGATCACCCTGAGCTTAAAGGTGATCCAGGAGTGCGCCAAACACCCGAACATCGTCGGGATCAAGGACTCCTCTACCGGCAATGTGGAGAAGATCGCCCTGAGCGTCCCAGCCGATTTCCAGGTGCTCTCCGGTTCGGCCAACACCTTCTTAAGCTGCCTGCTCACCGGCGGGATCGGCGGGGTGATCTCGCTGGCGAACTCGGTGCCGGAGGTCGTCTGCCGCCTCTACGATTACTTTGTCCGGGGGGAGCTCGGCAAAGCGGCGGCCCTCAACCGGGAAGTCATCAAGGCCAACATGGGCGTTTCCGGGAAGTACGGCGTCGCGGGGGTCAAATACGCGATGGACCGGAGCGGCTACTTCGGCGGTGCTCCCCGCCTGCCCTTGTTCCCCATCCCGGAGGAGGGGAAGCAGGCGGTCGACGCCTGCCTGGACAGCGTGGATTTCAGCCTATAACGGTTTCTGAAAGAAAAAACGGCCTGCCTTTCATTTGAAAGGCAGGCCGTTTTTTGTGTGTTCGGCGGCGGAGTGCCTCCGCTGTCAATTCGGCCGGGGATACCCGGCTGGACAATTTCGCACCCAAACGTTTGATCGGTTTTAAGGTTTTTATCCTGCGAGGCGCCTTGCGGGATACCAACATTATTACTTATTCTGCCTGCGGATCGCGTATTGACTGCGGAAGCATTCCGCGCCCGCAGCCGCTGCAAACGCCGTTGTGAACCGAGACGACGCCTCCGCAGTCCGGGCAGCTCCACTTTTCTTTCTGGGACGCGAGAAACCGTTTCATCCCGTACTGGGCGATATCGCGCAGGTTTTGGACAGGGGACTCTTTTAAAACATACTGCGACTGATAGCGGGTTTCCCGCTCCATGATCTCCCCGCAGGGGTATTCCGGGCACTGATCGCAGAACCGATAGCCCTTTTCGATTCTAACTGGGCACTGAATGATGGCGCATCTGTTTAAACAAAAGTCTGCTTTCCCCTCGTCCGGGCCGTTACAGCCCAAACAGGGCCGTTCCTTCTTATGTGCCCCGCTGCACAGGGCGCAGTCGAGCCCGCAGGGAGCGATCATCTTTTCACTGAACATTGTTTGAACCTCCTTTATCTATGATGGGTTGTGCCCTGCCGACTGGCCTCGGCGCGGAGTGCCTCCGCTCTCAATTCGGCCGGGTGTCCCCGGCGGGACAATTTCGCACCCAAACGTTTGATCGGTTTTAAGGTTTTTATCCTGCGAGGCACATGATACGAAACGCGTGGCTCGCGGGAAATGAACCTTGTTATTTTCTCCACCTGCGGATCGCGTCTGTCCTACCGGGGTCACCCGGTGTGCCGCGCGGGGCGGGGAACCCCCGCCGGTATTTCGCACCCGAACGTTTTGCCGGTTTTTGGCTAATAGACCTGCGAGGCATGTTATACAAAACATGCAGCTCGCGGAAAATAAACCTTGTTATTCGCACTGCCTGCGAATCGCGTATTGACAGCGGAAGCATTCCGCGCCTGTGCCCAGGCCGGACAATGCGCACACCAACGTTCTTCTGGCTTTTAAGTTTCCGTCCTGCGAACTGCCTGAGATAAAATGGGCATAGCGTATCTCGCGGGTTATGGACTTATAAATTGATATCACTTGGGTATCGCGATTGCCAGCGGAGGCACTCCGCCGTGCTTGGCCAGTCCGGCCACGGGCAGATTGACAACCCCTGACGAATGTTGTAGAATCAAGGTGGTACGGCAAGTACCCTTTAAGGCTGCCATAACGGTAGGCGGTTAAGTCTTGCCCTCGAAAGGGGGCGATGTGTCGCACTACATATCTTTTTCAGAACTCTTTCAGTTCTGTACGCTGGTGATTAGTCTAATCAGCTTGATTGTAGCGTTAACGCATAAAAAG
>JAAWBP010000088.1 GCA_022792755.1 Oscillospiraceae bacterium
AACGGCAATCCGCAAATGATGAGAATCGATAATACAATCACGATCGAAAAGGCGCAGGTTCCTATTACAGCGGCCATCATGAATTCCCCCATCATTCCCGATATTCCAGCCTTGTAAGCTGGAATTTTTTATAACAAAGCTTTCGGCAAAGGCAAACATCCCTCGCACTTTTAGCCGTTCCGACAGTCTCTCTGTCCGCTGTTTCCGCTCCCTTTACCCCCGATTGACAAGGGCAGACATGGTTTTGCAGGACGGTGCGGCGTGCCGCCGCGCCCGTGACCGGGCAGGACAAACGCGATCCATAGGTCGTACCGGTAACAACGCTCATGGCCGCGCGGCGCATTGTACCGATTCTGCATTAGCTGCTTCGCAGGACTACAAATCTAAAAACGAGCAAAATGTTGATGTGCGAAATTGCCCGCAGGGGTACTCTGCACTTGTCAATCGAGGGTATCCGTTTCCTATCGCGCTGCCCTATATGATGCTGTATTCGAAATTCTCCCAGCGCAGCCGCATCCCCACATCGACCCCAAAGGGGAGGAGCGCCATCGCCACGGGGTTGAGCTCTTCCCCTTCCTCCGCGCCGTCGCGCCGGAGCATGGCATAATCCCCGTTGACGGTCACGACCGTGTATTCAACCGGCTCCATTTCAGTCACCCTATGCTGCGGCCATGTCCGCAGCCCTTTCTTTTTTATGAATCCTTTTTTGTCACGCCACTCAGGTCAAAGGGCGGGATATACTCCCGCTTTGCCGCAGACCGTTCCTGGACATAGCCGTCCAGCTCCAGCGAAAACAGCTCGTCCAGGACGGCGTTGTACTCGCTTTTGGCGATCCTGCGGTTGATTTCTGGGAATCCCGAAGCCCTCCCGCAGGGGAGGTACTGGGCCATCACGCTGACCGGCGTTCCCTCCGGCAGGTTCTCCCCGCACCAGCGGAGAACCGCCTTGCTCTCCTCCGCGTGGGAGGGGAGGATCAGGTGCCGTACCATTGTCCCGGAGCGCATCCGCCCGTCTTCATCGTAGACCGCCGGGCCGGTCTGGCGGCGCATCTCCAAAACCGCGCGGGAGGCAGCCTCAAAATAATCCGCGGTGCCGGAATACCGCTGCGACAGCGCGGGGGAGATGTATTTCAGATCCGGCAGGTAGATGTCAACCAGCCCTTCCATCCTGCGGAGCGCCTCAACCGTCTCGTAGCCGCTGCAATTATACACCACCGGAACGGGGAGCCGCTCGCTCCGGAGCAGATGCTCCAGGACAGGGAGGAACGGGGTGGGGCTGACCAGGTTGATATTCTGCGCCCCCTGTCCGATCAGCTCCCGGAAAATCTCCCCCAGCCGTTCCTCCGTCACAAGCTCCCCTACACCGCCGTGGCTGATCTCATCGTTCTGGCAGTAGACACAACCCAGGGTGCAGCCGGAAAAAAAGACTGCGCCTGATCCTTTTTCACCGCTGATACAAGGCTCTTCCCAGAAATGGAGCCCTGCGCGGGCGATCCGCGGGAGCGTTCCCTGCCCGCAATAGCCGTTTCCGTCCCGTTCTCCCCGCTCCGCATGGCAGCGCCGGGGGCAAAGAGTACAATTCATCCTCTCTCCTCAAATACGCTAGGTATAAAAATTAGTATATATACGAATTAAAGCTGCGGATAGAGTTCCTCCCAGATCGCCTGCTGCAATTCCTTCCCTCTTCGACATTCGGCAACCACCGAGATCACCGCGTTTTTCTCCCGCAGGATGACAGAGAGCTGGGAATACTTCCCGTCCGCCCGAAAAGAGCCATGCGGGCCGCCCCAAAAAAGGTAGCCGTATCCAAACTCATCCCGGTTGTTTTCAACCTGCTTGCTGGTGCTTTCTAAAACCCACTGCTCCGAAAGGAGCTGTTGACCAGCCCATTTCCCCATTTGGAGATAGAACTTCCCGAACCGGTGGAGCTCCGAAAGGGTCAGGAAGAGGCCCCCCGCCCCAAAGGTATTCCCCAGCGGGTCTGATTCCCAGGTGGGCCGTTTGATCCCCAGCTTCCGGAACAGCCGCGGGGTCAGGTAGGAGACCAGGTCACATCCGGCGCGGCGCTGCACTAAAAGGCCCGCGAGGTACGGCCCGACGTTGTTGTAGACAAACCGCTCGCCCGGCTCATAGACAAAGGGGATCGCCAGGGCGAGCTTAGCCCAGTCGTCCTCCTGGTACAGCGGCCTCTGCGCCCCCATGAGGCTGCCGCTCTCCTGCCCCAGGCACATGGTCAGCAGGTCGCGGACGACTGCGTGCTCCAACTGGGGCGATACCTGCTCCGGCAAGTCCTCAGCAAAGGCGTCTACGAGCTTTTCATCGAGGGCTACAAGCCCCTCCTGCACGGCAAAACCCACAGCGCAAGAGGTCACGCTTTTGGAGGCGGAATAGAGATTCCTCCTGCATTCCTCGTCCCAAAAATGCTCTGCGGTTAAACTGCCGTCCTGTGTGATTTTAACCCCGAGAATCCTGAGCGGCGCCGTCCGCTCAATAAAACCCTTCAGTTCCAAATGACTCTGCCCCCTTTTTTATGATAGAGAAATCTGCCGCATCGGTGGATGGCTTGTCCAAAAACTACAAATAGTATATTCATCTAAATTCTATACTGCTTCTGGCTTGATTCCAAACTCTTTCAAAGCCCGCGCCGTACTGGATGCCGGAAGACCCATCACCGCAAAAAAATCCCCGAAGATCGACTCGATCAGCGCGCTCCCTTTCCCTTGGACAGCGTAGGCGCCGGCCTTGTCCATCGATTCCCCGGTATCCAGATAGGCTTCGATTTCTTCCTCTGTGAGCGAAAGAAAGGTGACATTGGAAACACTCACCCAGGTTTTCGACCTGTCCCGGTCCAGAACGGTGACACCGGTGTAAACCTGATGCGTTCTCCCGGACAGGAAGCGGAGCATCTGGAACGCCTCCTCCCGGCTTCTCGGTTTTCCCAAAATCACCCCTTCACAGAAAACGAGGGTGTCGGAACCGAGGATGACATCGTCGGGATAGGCTCGCAGTCCCACCGACGCTTTCCTTTTAGAGAGCTCTGCGACCGCCTCATCCGGGGCAATCCCATCCTCCAGCTTCTCGTCCGCATGGGCGGGCGCCGTCTGATACCGGTACCCCAGCATCGACAGGATTTCCCTGCGGCGTGGTGAACCGGAAGCTAAAACCAACATCGATTTTTTCATCTCCATTCAATCGGGGGGCGATCCCGCCGCACAAAACCCAGCCGGAGTCCCCCTTTTTGCATTCGACGGGAAAACATGCCCTCCGCCGAAGTGCCGAAATGGAAGCTCCTTCTGAAACGAAGCGTCCATTCCGTCACGGTTATTTTAAAAGTCCCTTGAAAAACGCATCACTCGAAAGACCGGGAGCCCGGTTATTCCGCAGCAGCATGGAAAGAGATCCCCCTTTGGTCAGATGGTTGACCCCCGGCGAGACCGAAAGGGTTGCCTTAAACCCGATCTCCTCAAGGATTTCCTCCGATTCATCGGAGTATTTTCCATACGGATAGGTAAAGGTCGTCGGGGCAGCACCCACCTTCTCCCGGATCAAATCCTGGAGCGCCCCGACATCGGACTGAAGCAGGCGGCGGTACTCTTCCACCGTCTCCCCGGCACATTTTCTCGCCCCCTGCCGCTGCCCGTCGAGGGAATGCAGGTTATAGGTGTGGTTTTGGACTTCAACCAGCCCGGAGTCGCTCATCTCCTTGAGCTGCTCCCAGCTGCAATGGGAGTAGTTGGGGCTTTGATGCTCCCCCGGTTCGATGATGTCAGTGAATTTTCCCACGATCGAGATCACGCACTTCATCTGGTATTTCTGCATGAGGGGAAACACATAGAGGTAATTGTTGTAATATCCGTCGTCAAAGGTGATGAGGATCGGCTTTTCGGGGAGAACTGCCGTCTCCTCTTCGACATAGGCAATGATGTCCTTCATCAAGACCGGCGTATAGCCCGCCCGCTTGATATACTTCAGGTCTTCTTCGAGCTGGTCGGGCGGGAGGACATAGGTTCCCGTCATCGCCGGGTCTTTGAGGATGCTGTGGTACATAATGATCGGCAAGTCGACCCCTTCCGCAGCATTCGCCTGCGCTGCTTTCCCCCCGTTTTGGGAGAAAACCGAAGCGAAGACCAATCCCAGCCCCATCAGCAGGCAGAGCCATTTTGCCAGATGTTCCACATAACCGCCCCCTGTTGTGCATCTGTTTCAAGGATACGCAGGACAGGGGCTGTCCTATCACCCAGCCGCAGAGCTTTTACCACACCGGGAAATACGCGCCGCCAAACCCATGAGCAGATTCATCGGCTAAACCTCTAAGATCATCTGCTCATAACAAAGCCGTTCAAACCCCTTCCGGGAGTACAGCCGGATCGCGCCCGTATTCCCGGCGCAGACCTCCAGCCGGTAGCGCTTTGCCCGCTCGCGGTATTCCTCTTTCACCCAATCCAGGAACGCGCTTCCGATCCCCCTGCCCTGAAAGGCCGGGAGGACATAGAGCTCCTCGATCAGGACGACAAAGCCGCCCGCCTCGTTGGAAAAGGTGAAGGAAAGCTGCCCGTAGCCGGCAGGCTCTCCATCCTGCTCGAACAGAAGCCCCCGCAGATAAGGGCCCTGCCGCAGAATTTCGTCAAAGGTGGTCACCATCTGTGCTTTGGAAATCGGGTGATCGACCGCGTCCCCTCTATAAAAATCGCTGCAAAATTCGAGAAATATTTCTCGATCCTTCTCTTTAAAATCCCTGAATAACGTCATGGTTCCTCCTTGCACAGTGCCCCCATTCGCCTATGCCGGGCGCACAGCCTTCCGGTTCCGGGGATCCCCCTTTATTTTTACAACGCCACCATTTTACCATATTTTTACCAGATTGTCACCCTCATCATACCGGAATAAATGATGGATCTGAACTTTTCCATATGAAAACGCCCCGGAATCCTTTGATCAATTCCGGGGCGGGCATATTACGGTTTTTCATCCTTCGCCAGCTCGATATGGAGCTCTTCCAGCTGCTCCCGGTCGACCGGGGCAGGGCATTCGGTCATCAGCTCGGACATGTTCTGCACCTTCGGGAAAGCGAGGACGTCCCGGATGCTCTTCCCGCCCAGCATAATCATCACCAGCCGGTCGAGGCCGAGGCCCATCCCCCCGTGGGGCGGCGCGCCGTAGCGGAAGGCATCGGTCAGGAAGCCAAATTTCTCCTGTGCTTCCTCATCCGACAGGCCGAGGGAGGCGAACATCTTTTTCTGCAAAGCCGGGTCGGTGATCCGGATCGATCCGGAGGACATCTCGACGCCGTTGAGAACCAGGTCGTATGCTTTGGCGCGGACCTGCCCCTTATCCGTGTCGAGCAGGGGGATATCCTCATCCATCGGGGCGGTGAAGGGGTGGTGCATCGCCAGATAGCTCTGGCTGTCCTCATCCCACTCGAAGAAGGGGAACTGGGTGATCCAGAGGAAATTGTACGCCCCCTCCGGGATCAGGCCGAGCTTTTTTGCCGTCTCGCCGCGGAGGGCGCCGAGGGTCGGCAGGACGACGCTGTTTTTCGGGTCGGCGACGATCAGGATCAAGTCCCCTTCCTTTGCCTCCGCGCGGGAGACGATGGCCGCCAGCTCCTCTTCGTTCATGAACTTCGCAAAGGATGCCTGAAGCCCGTCGGAGTTGACCTTCATCCAAGCGAGGCCCTTCGCGCCGATCCCCTTGACAAACTCGGTCAGCTTGTCGAGCTCCTTCCGGGAATAGGCCGCCGCGCCGTCCGGCACGCAGATGCAGCGCACACTCCCGGTTTCACAGGCCGAGGTAAAGACGGAAAAGCCGCATCCCTTCACCAGGTCGGACAAGTCCCTGATTTCAAGTCCAAACCGGGTGTCCGGCTTATCGGAACCGTACCGCTCCATCGCCTCCCGATAGGTCAAACGGGGAAGCGGCGCCGGGATATCGATGTCCAGCACCTTTTTGAAGAGATGCCGTACAAATCCCTCGCCGACCTCCATGACGTCCTCTACGTCGACAAAGGACATCTCCAGGTCGATCTGGGTGAATTCCGGCTGACGGTCTGCCCTCTGGTCTTCATCCCGGAAGCAGCGGGCAAACTGGACATAACGGTCAAAGCCGGAGACCATCAAAAGCTGTTTGTAGAGCTGGGGGGACTGGGGAAGGGCGTAAAACGTCCCCTCATGGACGCGGGACGGCACCAGGAAATCCCGCGCACCCTCCGGTGTGGAACGGATCAGCATAGGGGTTTCAATTTCGATAAAGCCCTGCTCGTCGAAAAAGTCCCGCGCCGCCTTGGTGATCCTGTGCCGAATGATGATATTCTTTTGCAGGTCGGGGCGTCGGAGGTCGAGGTAGCGGTATTTTAACCGCAGCTCCTCTTTGACGTTGGAGTTTTCCACGATTTCAAAGGGCGGGGTCTCCGCACGGCCCAAAATTTTCAGCTCGTCCACCAGGATTTCGACCTCCCCGGTG
Organism: Oscillospiraceae bacterium; assembly: GCA_022792755.1. Lineage (GTDB taxonomy): Bacteria > Bacillota > Clostridia > Oscillospirales > Ruminococcaceae > Metaruminococcus_A. The sequence goes on from JAAWBP010000088.1 coordinate 6,459, forward strand.
GGGATTTCCCGGTTGACGCTCTCCCGGCGGGCAACCGTTCCGGCCGCCATCAGGACAAACTCGGAGCGCGCTTCCCCTGCTTTCTCAAAAACATCGCGGGCCGTCTGGTCGTTGAACGCCAGCTGGACGATCCCGGTGCGGTCGCGCAGGTCGATGAAGATCAGGTTTCCCAGATCCCGCTGTTTCTGAACAAACCCGCAGACAGTCACCCTTTTTCCCGTAAGCTCCGCAGTGAGCTCTCCGCAGTAATTGGTTCTTTTTGCGCCATTCATCCGTTCGGTCATCTATTTTTCCTCCTGCTCTTGATCGATTGCAGCGAGAACATCCTCTACCCCAAGGTCGTAGAGCGCGTCGGATAGCTCCTCGAACCCGAGTTCCCGCACCTCGCCGGTCGCCATGTTCTTCACCTTGGCCCTGCTGTTTGCAAGCTCGTCGTCCCCCAGCACCATCGACATCCGGGCGCCGATCTTGTCGGCGTACTTCATCTGCGCCTTCAAACTGCGGCCCATGCTGTCACACTCCACAAAAAAACCCTCCCGGCGCAGGGCGTTGGTGAGCTCGCCCGCCTTCAGCCCGGCAGCTTCCCCAATATTTGCAATGTAGAGTTCACAGGGGCGCTCTTCCGGGATTTCGATCCCCTGCGCTTCCAGGACGAGCAGAAGTCGCTCCAATCCCATCCCGAAGCCGAGCCCCGGCGTCTTCGGCCCGCCGAGCTGCTCGATCAGCCCGTCATACCGGCCTCCTCCGCAGACCGTACTCTGCGCGCCTAAGTCGTTCGAAACGAATTCGAAAAC
>JAAWBP010000089.1 GCA_022792755.1 Oscillospiraceae bacterium
GAACCAGTGTGCTGCCCCGGTACCCCGCCGCCTTATCAAAAAGGCGGGCGAAAAGTTTATAGGCCTGCGGCGGCGGAGTGCCTCGCAGGTCTAAAACCCAAAAATTGGTAAAACGTTCGGGTGCGAATTGTCCTGCCGGGGCCACCCGGCCCTGCGAAGTGGGTTGTACAAATTACGCGCCTCGCGGGTTACGGACTTACGAGTCTTGCACTGCTTGCGGATCGCGTATTGACAGCGGAGGCACTCCGCCGCGTCTGTCCAGCCGGGGTCACCCGGTGCGGAGGCATTCCGCTTTTCTTGGAGCAAGCATTGAAATGTTGAAAACGGGTCTCGCTGGGTCTGTCGGCGGATCCGTACAAAAAACAACAGGGGTGAAGAAGATGGATTTGTCGTTGTTTCGCTGTCAGCCGGGGAAGAAGCTGGAAACCTATGAAACGGTCCCTCCTTCCGGGATCACGAAAGAGGAGGCGCTGGCCCGCCTGGATGAAAACCGCCTGAAGATGGCCGCTTTGCAGGATAAGCTCTACGCCGAAAGGAAAAACGCTCTCCTTTTGATCCTGCAGGGGATGGACGCTTCCGGCAAGGACAGCGCGATCAAGCGCGTGCTGACCGGGCTGAATCCGCAGGGAGTCGAAGTCACGAGCTTCAAAGCGCCGACCGCTGCCGAACTGGAGCACGATTATATGTGGCGAACCAGCTTAGCGCTCCCGCCAAAAGGGAAGATCGGGGTTTTCAACCGCTCTTATTATGAGGATGTGCTGGTGGTTCGGGTGCACGGGCTGGTTCCGGGGCATGGGATGGGGGACAAGGAATTTTGGCGCGCCCGCTGCCGCCAGATTCGAAACCATGAGGAATACCTTTTGGAAAACGGGGTTGTCCCAGTTAAGATTTTTTTCCATATTTCGAAGGAAGAGCAGGCGAGGCGGCTTTTAAAGCGGATCGACGACCCGGGGAAAAACTGGAAATTCGACGCGGCCGATATCAAGGAGCGGGCTTATTGGGAAGACTATCAGCGCGCTTATCAAAAGGCGTTCGAATCTACTTCGACCGATCAGATTCCCTGGTATCTCCTCCCATCGGACAAAAAGTGGTATGCCCGCTTTCTGCTCTCCGAAATACTGGTGGAGGAATTGAAACGGCTGAGGCCGGAATATCCGGTTGTATCTGAACAGAAAAAGGAGATGCTGGAACACTACCGCGCCTTGCTCGAACAGGGCCGGTAGAAGCGGGATCATATCAAACAGATGGGAGGAGGGCTGGCTGTGCGTCTTGACCGTTTTTTGACGGGGCAGAACATCGCCACCCGGAAAGAGGCGAAGGAATTGGCGAAGGCGGGGCTTATCACCCTAAACGGCGCGGTGGTGAAGGATTCCTCCGTGAACATCGACCCGGCGGCTGATTCGGTGGCGGTCCGCGGTATTCCGGTGCATTACCGGGAGCATCTTTATATCATGCTCAACAAGCCGGGAGGGGTGGTCTGCGCCACCGAGGACAAGCGCCATCGAACTGTTTTGGATCTCTTGCCGGAACCGCTCCAAAGAAGGGGGCTTTTTCCGGCCGGCCGGCTGGATATCGACACCGAAGGCTTTGTCCTGATTACCGACGACGGGGATTTTGCCCATAAAATGCTCTCCCCCAAATGCCACGTCCCCAAAACGTATCAGGCGGTATTGGAGCACGGCATCAGCGGGGAGGAGACCGAGCGGTTTTGTTCCGGCCTGATCTTGTCGGACGGAACCCGCTGCCTTCCGGCGCAGCTTTCCGTGCTGCGGGAAGGAGATGCGCCTTTGGTGGAAACGGTTTTATACGAGGGGAAATTCCATCAGGTAAAGCGGATGTTCGAGGCGGTGGGGAACCGGGTGGTGTCGCTCAAACGGATAAAAATCGGAATGCTGCCGCTGGATCCAAAACTGCGTCCCGGCGAGGCACGGGAAATAATGCACAAAGAATGCCTTCAAATTTTGGGCAGTAATTCGGGCAAAAAATGAACAAACTTTGTACAAACGCGTAATTTTGGGCAATATACATAAACTGGATTTTGAAAGTTTGGCTAATAACCTTATTGCTTTTTGGTAGGGAGATTTGGTATAGTATAAGTGCGATGGTGCTTACAAATTTTTTAGGAGGTACATAAGAATGGCAAACTTATCACTGCAGAACATTCAGAAGGTTTATCAGGGCGGTGTTCAGGCTGTCTCTGACTTTAATCTCGAAATCGAAGACAAAGAGTTTTTAATTTTGGTCGGCCCTTCCGGATGCGGTAAATCTACGACCCTTCGTATGATCGCCGGATTGGAAGAGATCACCGGCGGCCAGCTTTACATCGGCGGTGAGCTGATGAACGACGTTGCCCCGAAAGACCGTGATATCGCGATGGTTTTCCAGAGCTACGCTTTGTATCCGCACATGAGTGTCTTTGACAACATGGCGTTCGGCTTGAAGCTCCGCAAAACCCCGAAGGAGGAAATCAAGCGCCGCGTTGAAGAAGCAGCCAGGATTCTCGACATCACCCATCTGCTCGACCGTAAGCCAAAGGCTCTTTCCGGTGGCCAGAGACAGCGTGTTGCTCTTGGCCGTGCAATCGTCCGTGAGCCGAAGGTATTCCTCTTCGACGAACCTCTTTCCAACTTGGATGCGAAGCTCCGTGCTCAGATGCGTACCGAGCTGACCAAACTGCATTATCGTCTTGGCACCACCTTTATTTATGTAACGCACGATCAGATCGAAGCTATGACGATGGGTGACCGGATCGTTGTTATGAAAGATGGTTTCATCCAGCAGGTCGACACCCCGCAGAATCTCTATGACGCTCCCAGCAACATTTTTGTTGCTGGATTTATTGGTTCTCCGCAGATGAACTTTATCGATGCGACATTGGTCGAAGAGGGCGGAAGGGTTTACTTTGCCTTTGGCCAATATAAGATTCCGCTTCCGGCTGTGAAGGCTGACAATGAGGCTGTACGTGCCGCTGTCGGCAAGGAAGTCATCGTGGGTATCCGTCCGGAAGGCCTCCATGATGAGGAGATGTACCTCTCCACAATGACGGATGGTATCATCGAGTGTGATATCGACGTTGTTGAGCTGATGGGTGCTGAGACTTACATCTACTTCTCGGTTGAGGGTGTAAGCATGACCGCTCGTGTTTCCCGTACAAAAGCTCGTCCGGGCGATAAAGTCCAGATGGCGATTGATCTTAATCGGATCCATATTTTTGATAAAGAGACCGAGCAGGCGATCTGCAACTAAGTTTTGCCATTTAAAAGGCTCCGCAATTTGCGGAGCCTTTTTGTGTATGAAAAGATAGGTGAAACAATCAGGGTACAACGTGTTCTGTGGCGGACTGGCTGATTCGGCGGGGAACCCCCGCTGGTAATTCGCGCCCGTGGCCGGGCAGGACAATACGCACACCAAGAGTTTGCCAGTCTTTAGATTGTAGTCCTGCGAAGCAGCTGCGGGGCTTCTTGTACAAACCACCTGCCTCGCGGGATACCAACGTTGTTATTTACTCTGCCTGTGGATCGCGTCTGTCCAGCCGGGGTCACCCAGTGCGGAGGCACTCCGCCGCGTCTGCACTTGTCAATTGAGGATAGAAAAAGCAGTGCATCATAGAATGCACTGCTTTTTTGCGGTAATTTGCCGTGATTGCAGAACCCGAACTCGCAATCTCCCCCCCCAAAGGCTGTGCCTTTGTGAGGATCCCGAACCTCCGATTTAAAAGGCGGTGGAGGCAGCGAGTTCTAAAAAAACAGAAAAAACACCTCGAAAAGAGGTGTTTTCTTGTCAAGAGGTGATGAAAGAAATGTCGGCTTAAACGCGTGTCTTATGCTTTTTTGAAAATAAAAAAGTCTGAACGCGAATTGCGTCCAGACTCAGTCTGGAGCGGGTTACGAGGCTCGAACTCGCGACCTCCACCTTGGCAAGGTGGCGCTCTACCAGATGAGCTAAATCCGCAAAAATATGGCGACCTGGATGGGAGTCGAACCCA
>JAAWBP010000090.1 GCA_022792755.1 Oscillospiraceae bacterium
CGGGTGGTCAACCGGTTCGGCGGCCTGGCGCCCGCTTTCGCCTTCGGCGGAACCGATGCCCAGCAAAGGCTGTTGGAAGGGGAGGGCGTTGCAGTCGAGGAAGGTGCGGTCGATTTAAAGAAATACCGCTGGGATTCTTCCGGCGTGTTTCTCAGCCTTGAAGAGGAGGCGGGGGAATAATCCGTCGTCCAGCGGGAGTACTCCGTCGGGCTCCTTTCGTTGTTTCAGCCGATGGCTTCCGAAACGAAAAATCCAGCCGCATGATTTTTCATGCGGCTGGATTTTTTACAGCGGCGGATTTTGTGAGAAACCGGACGGATCAAAAGGGCTTGGCTTCCCCGCCGGGCTGAGAAGGGTCGAGATGAACATCCAGCTGCGGGAAGGGGATGGAAATCCCCTCCCGGTCAAAGGCGCGTTTGACCCCTTCCAGCAGGTCGAATTTCAAAGCGAGGAGGTTCGGCCCCTCCACCCAGACGTTGCAGGCGATCTTGACCGAGCTTTCCCCCAGCTCGCAGACCCGGATCAAAGGAGCAGGCTCTTTCAGGGCGAGTTCATGACCGTCCACCAGTTTGGAAATGATTGATTTTGCCCGCTCCGGGTCGTCCGAGTAGGAGATATCGAAGACCAGGTCGAGCCGCCTGTTTTTTTCGGCCGAGATATTGATGATCTCGTCCGCAGAAATCTGCCCGTTCGGAATAAAGACCTCGCGGTTGTCGAAGGTGTTGATCTGGGTGTATAGGATGCTGATCTTCTGGACGACCCCGGTCGCCCCTTTGACCTCGACCGCATCCCCGACGACGAAGGGTTTGGAGGCAAGCAGCAGAATCCCGCCCGCCATGTTGGAGAGGGAGTCCTTCACCGCCAAGCTGACGGCGAGGCCGACCGCGCCGAAGGCCGTCAGGAGGGTGGCGGTCGGCACCCCTGCTGTAGAGAGCGCGATGATGGCGACGACGACGTAAAGGGTGATGCGGATAATCGGCTTGAAAAATGAGGAGAGGGTGCGGTCGACCCGGCCCCGGTTCAGCGCCTTTTCGACAATTTTGTTGATGAGGTGAGCGACCGCCATCCCCACTGCGAAAACGACCAGTGCAGTGATGATCTGCGGGAGGCTTTTTACGAGAGTTGCGTACATTTCATTTAAAAACGCCATGAGATAACCTTCTTTCCGGGGATTGCCCTTTGCGCCCATTATAATACAGCAGGGCGGGAAGCGCAACGAAAAACTAGGATGAAAATACAGCGTTTTTTCGCAGATGTGTTTCCATTCGCGCTGCGAAATAAAAAAAGGCTGAAATTATGAAAAACTTAAAGATATTCATTGAAATTTTTTTTGAGATCGGTTATAATAGGACTCAATCGTTAGTTTTTTAACGGACGAATCAATTTAATATGAGAAGGAGAAAGCAAACATGGATATGGATTGGGGCGCAACTTTTGCCATAGTCATAACCGGCTTGATTATCGTATTTGCTGCGTTGATCGGCTTGGTTATTATTTTGTATCTGAGCGGTCGGATTGTCCCGCTGGTGGATAAGATCGGCAAGAAGCAGACGGCTGAACCGGAACCCCAGAAGAAAGCCGCGCCTGCAAAGGCTGCTGCTTTTGTTCCCCCAGTCGGGCCCGGCCCGGTTGTGGACACCGCTGTGGAGGATGGAATCCCGGCGAAGACGGTTGCTGCGATTACCTCGGCTGTGACTGTCGCGTTGGAGGGACAGGGTTCTTACGTGGTCAAAAGCATTAAACGCTCTGACAAAAAGTAATTTGTCGCAGCTTGTTTGTGTGGGTTACACTCTGAAAATTATTTTTTGAAAGGAACGTGAAACCGTGGACGTATTTGTAGAAACTTTACAAGGGATCCTCAATAACTCGGGCTTCCTGTCGATGACATGGCAGCAGGGCGTGATGATCCTTGTTTCCTTCGTACTGCTTTATCTCGCAATCGCGAAAAAATTCGAACCGCTCCTTTTGCTGCCGATTGCCTTCGGAATGTTCTTGGCGAATATCCCGCTGAGCGGATTGTACCATCCGGAGCTGTTCTCGGGCACGAATATCGATTACGGCGCTGTTCTCCATGACGGCGGGTTGATCGATATCCTGTATCTTGGTGTCAAGCTCGGCATCTATCCGCCGCTGATCTTCCTCGGCGTTGGCGCGATGACCGACTTCGGCCCGTTGATCGCCAACCCGAAGAGCTTCCTCCTCGGCGCAGCGGCGCAGCTCGGCATCTTCATCACCTTTATCGGCGCGATGGCGCTCGGTACTTACTTCCCGGATGTTTTTGCATTTGGTGGTGCGGAAGCGGCCTCCATCGGCATCATCGGCGGTGCGGACGGCCCGACGGCGATCTTCGTCACAAAGACCCTCGCGCCTCATCTGCTCGGCTCCATTGCGGTTGCGGCCTATTCCTACATGGCGCTGGTGCCGATCATCCAGCCGCCGATCATGAAGCTCCTCACAACCAAGAAACAGCGTTCTGTTGTGATGAAACAGCTTCGCCCGGTTTCCAAAACCGAAAAGATCGTCTTCCCGATCGTTGTCACCCTGGTGGTTTCGCTTCTGGTTCCGGATGCTGCCCCGCTGGTCGGTATGCTGATGCTCGGCAACCTGATGCGTGAGAGCGGCGTTGTGGAGCGTCTGAGCAAGACTGCTCAGAACGAGCTGATGAATATCGTCACGATCTTCCTCGGCGTTTCTGTCGGTGCGACTGCAGTCGGCGACAACTTCCTCAAACCGGAAACCCTTGCGATTATCGCCCTCGGCTTGATTGCGTTCTGCTTCGGCACGGCGGGCGGCGTACTGCTCGGCGACCTGATGTATGTGCTGACAAAGGGCAAGGTCAACCCGTTGATCGGTTCCGCCGGCGTTTCGGCTGTCCCGATGGCGGCCCGTGTCTCCCAGAAGGTCGGACAGCAGGAGAATCCAACCAACTTCCTGCTAATGCACGCGATGGGCCCCAACGTGGCCGGCGTCATTGGTTCGGCAGTTGCTGCGGGCGTTATGCTCAGTATCTTTAAGTAAGTTTTTGCTTGTAAAAGCCCCGGGCTGCGAAAAGCGTCCGGGGCTTTTTGCGGGTTCTTAGAAGGAACGGTCAGGACATCTGTGGTTGGGTGGGGCGGCAAACCGCTGCCGGTTATCGCGATCCGCAGGAGGTCAGATGATAGCGTTGGAAATCCGCGAGCCACATGTTTTGTACAACACTCCTCGCAGGGCGGAAGCACTCCGCGCCCGTGTCCGGGCAGGACAAGCCGCACACCAACGCTCCCTACCCAGTCTTCGGGTTTCTGTCCTGCGAGGCGCCTGAGATAAAACAAGCATAACATGACATGTGCCTCGCGGGTTACGGATCTATGAGTACGACGCCCTTGGGTATCGCAGTTGACGGCGGAGGCAGGTAATTTGTACAACGGCCCCTCGTAGGACGAAAACCTGGAAACTGGAAAAAGTTTGGGATGCAAACTGCCCGCGGAGGTACTCCGCCTGGTGCAGAATGGAGGAAACCGATGCAGTATTATGCCTATATACTCCGTTGTGCCGACGGAACGCTCTACAGCGGCTATACGAATGACCTGGAGCGCAGGGTCGATGCCCACAACCGAGGCAGCGGGGCGAAATACACCCGTTCCCGGCGCCCTGTGGTGCTCGTATATTACGAAACCTTTGAGACAAAGCAGGAGGCGATGAAGCGGGAAGCGGCGCTGAAAAAATTGTCCCGGGCCGAAAAACTGCGATTGGTTCAGCGTTTCGGCCCAAAAGGGTAGGCCGTATTTTTTTGCCGGCTGAAGGGGAACGGAACAGCGCTGTTCATTTTTTGTCGGATATGGTATAATATCCACAAAGTAGCTATTATACTTGAATGGCCAGGACGATCTGCTCGCGCAGCTCACTCCCGTCCCAATGGCCGATTATACCATTCACGCGCTGCGTTCATGGTATAATGACCTCACCCGTTAGCGAAATCGAAGATTTCGAACGGGTACC
>JAAWBP010000091.1 GCA_022792755.1 Oscillospiraceae bacterium
ATACCGCATCCACGGGGATATCGCCGCCCTCAAAGAGAACGCCTTGCAGGAAATCCGCATTCTTCCCCATCCGCAGGGTGCGCACCAGCGTCCGCAGGTTTGCCGCGTCGATCTGGGCCTTCAGGTAACCTAAAAGGAACTCGCTCCCAACCGATGCCACCAGCTGCTCCATATCCCGGTAATACCAACGGTCCAGCACGATATCGGAAAGCTGGGGATCCCGGGTAGTTGCGAGGACCTCTTTCGCCTCCGCAGCGGCCTGCGCCAGCATCGGCGGCAGACTGTCCAGCTCACCGGCCCGGATTGCTTCACTCAGCTCCTTTGCCGGAACACGTCCCATATCCATCAGCATATGGGCGGCATCGGTCTCCATAGTCTCCGCTTTCAGGACTGCCTTCACATTGTGATAATCATACTTTAACTTAAAAATATCAATATACCTGGGATCCGGCGCCCCGTCGGCCAGGTCGGCCAGCATCGCTTCCCGCGCCGCGGACAAAGCCGCATCCAACGCCTCCGGATCGGCGGTATCCAATTCGGGATAACCGCATTCCTGCAAAATCTTCACAGCCTCGTCATCGCTTTTCGCATCCAAAAGCTGTTCCATCCGCTCCCGGGTCAGAAGGCTGTTTTCCATCGCCTTAACGCGGGCGGAAATGACCAGGTAATCGGTATCTTTTATCTTTTTTGCCAAGGCGCTTCCTCCTCGCTATCCCTCCGGGAACAGGTGTTTTGCCACCGCTCCCGCAGTTTCCGCTTTTTGCAGACGCACCAGTGTATCAAAGGTACAGTTGACCTCTACATTGCCGTTTTTCAAAATGAATCCGCCGTTGAGAGGCCTGGTCTCTTCGGATAAAACCAGCTCACCCTTCAGCCGCTCATTGGCTTTGGCAACTGCCGCCGCGCCGATCCGCTCCCGCTCTGCCGGAGCAAAAATCACCGCACCGCAGCCATCCGGAGCCGCCTGAGCCAGCAAATCGGCAGAGACGGATATGTACTGTTCGTCAGACATAGCGCACAGCTTTTCCAGCGCCAGCTGATAAGCCTTCTCCACCATCTCCTGCTTAGCGGCCAGAGTCACCTTGCGAGCCTCCATCTGAGCCACGCTCACCAGGCGTTCCTCCTGCTCCGCAGCGCTTTTTTCATTCCGCGCCGTCAGGCTGGCAACTTCGGCATCCGCCTGAGCCTTATAATCAGCTGTAATCTGCGCAGCTTCTTCACGGGCTTTCCCGAGGATGCGGTCGATCTCCGCCTGGGTCTCCTCGTCAATCCGCTGCGTAATTTTCTCGATTCCGTTCATGTTGATTCCCCTTTCTTTGGGGTTAGCCGGCAACGTTGATGATCATCAACATGGAAGCCAGCAAGGACAGGATGGCGTAGAACTCTACAGTAATACAGAGCACCATGCCCTTCGACCAATCGTCGGGTTTTTTCGCAAGAATGTTGATGGAACCAGCAGCCACACGGCCCTGCGCAATCGCAGAGAAAAGGCCGCCCAGCGCCATCGGCAGACAAGCCGCGAAATACTGTAACCCCTGCTGAACGCTCATGTCAAAAGCGGTTCCGTCCAACAAGCCCATCTGGAAGACGGCGAAGAACCAAACGACGAGGCCGTACAAACCCTGCGTACCAGGAATAACCTGCAGAATCATAACCTTACCGAATTTGGAAGGATCCTGGCACAGAAGGCCCGTGCCCGCTTCGCCGGCACGGCCGGTGCCCTTCGCAGAACCAATACCGGAAAGAACTGCCGCCAGACCGGCACCCAGCAATCCCAGTGCTAAACCGCCAAACGCTTCAAAAAAGTCCATGATGAATTTCCTCCTTAATTTGATTCAATATCTACAAATTTTGTATTCATGGCCAGAGGCCGGAACGGCTTGCCGCCGTCTTGATAAAATTTGCCGAAATACTCCAGGCACTGCAAACGCAGGTCGTGAACATAGCAGCCCAGCAGATTGAGCGCGAAGTTCAGTGCGTTGCCCGCCAGCGAGATCACAATAAAGATAATGATATTCCCCGGAATCGCCCCCAGCGTATTGAACACCTGGGCGATAACACTCCCTGCCAGCATCAAAGCCATCAGACGCGCGTAGGAAAGGATATCGCCGAAATAACCGGTAACGTGGTTATAAAGGGAGCCGAAGATGCCGAACGCCTTGCCGACAATCCCCTTTCCATTGACCACACAGCCGGCAACCAGCAGGATACCGCCGACAATCAGAACAACGCTCGTGACGCCGAGCACCATGCAGGCAATCCCGGCAAAGATGATCCACCAGGTGACCTCTTCCCAGAGAGCGTCCAGGAAACGGCGGCGCTTCAATTTTTCAATGAAGCTGATCGCCATACCGGTGATGATCTGTACAAAGCCGAGGGCCATAGCGCCGACCAGGATCATCAAAGTGTCGTCGAGCGGGGTAAACAGGGCCGGGAGCGTCAGTGTGCTCTCCGGATTGATGAGCTTTGCAATCTGCGGGATGAAATCGCCGAAGAACCCGCCGGTAATCGCCCCCATGATAAAGGTGCTGATTCCGCACAAACCGAGCAGTCCGAACAGATGCCCTGAGGTTCCCTTCGGCCGGTACTTCTTCAAAATCACCACCGAGGCGAGCATCATCAGCAGGCCATAGCCCATATCCGCCATCATGATCCCGTAAAACAGGATGAAGAACGGCGCCATCAACGGGTTGGGGTCTACATTGTCATACGATGGCAGGGAGTACATCTCCGTCACCATATTCAGCGGCTTTGTCAGCCAGTTGTTTTTCAGCTTGACCGGAACGTCGGGGATTTCATCCTCCGTCGGGTCGTCTGCCTCCCAAGCGCAGCCGCTCCGCTCCAACGCGGCTTGCACCTGGTTCATAGCCTCTGCCGGAGCCCAGCCTTCGAAGAAAACGATCGTCCCGTCTGTCAGGAGCCGCTCCTGAGAGGCTTCCCTGGCGGCCTCGACCGTGAGGCGGTCGGCATAGACCCGGAGCGCTTCCCTCGACTCTGCACTTGCGACAAGCGCCTCTGTGGTCTCCTCCTGTGCCTTGCGGTTTTCCTCCAACTGTTCCGACAGCTTTTGCAGATTCTCCGCCGCCGTTCCAACGACACCCTGAAACGCTGTGACGCTGAAACCATGGGGACGCAGAATTTCCAGAACCGCATCTTCCTCCGCCTTATGGCAGAGAAGCAGAACATATTTCTGCTGCTTATCTCCGCTGATTTCAAACAGCGCAGCTGCTTCGCCTGCCAACTCCGTCTGGATAACGGCTACATCAGCCGCACCTGGGAAGGTTCCGATCCGGTAAAGCACATGCTCAGTGCCCTCCGTCTCCAGCGGCATGTCGAGCGCTTTCCAGGGAAGTAAGCCCGCCCTTCGGTTTTCGAGCCGGCTCTCTTCAGTCTGAAGGCGCGCCAGATCCTGGAGCAGCTCGCCGATCTTCCGGCTTGCCTCTTTTGCAGTTTCCACCGTGCCGGCGCTGAGAAACTCCTGTTCAGAGATTGGATGCCGTTTTACAAACAGCCCGTCTTTTACCTGGCCGTACTTTTTAATGGCCGCTAAAGCAGCGTTCACGTCGCTGATTTCACCCCTGGTCACTGCCAGCCGGGAGCTGCCCCGCTCCAGCAGAGCAGACCAATCCGGATCCGCCAGCCTGCCGTCCGGCTCACTGATTTCCACACAACCCAGATGCAGCAGGTCTTTCAGCAACGCTTCCCGTTGATCGGCCATCGCTATGACGCGGAGCTTTTTCATTTTTACAATGGCCATATCAGTGCTTCACAATCCTTCCGACAATAAACTCTGCGGCTTCTTCCAGATGCTTCTCCGCCGTACTGCGCAGCGCACCGCTCTCCGCCTCCGCAGCGCGGGCAATCTCAGCCGAACGCGCAGCCGCTTTTTCCTCTGCCTGACGAAACAGCTTTTTTCCCTGCTCCGCCGCATCCGCGCGCACTCGCTGCAAGAGCGCAGAGCTTTCCCGCTCAGCATCGGCGACGATCTGTTTCGCCTCAGTCTCAGCAGAAGCCCTGCGCTCCCGGTTTTTTGATTCGACCTCCGCCACCCTTTCGATTGCTTCAAGGGACATTGTTCTCACCTTCTCTCTTGCAATGAAATGTCTTGGGATACCCCCTGTCCAAATTTCCTAAAGCCATTCAGTTTTTCCTGAAAGCGATGCAAATCCAGACAAAACATATGATATAGATAAATCAATTATACGGTATAAGTATAGAAGATTTGGGCTGCCAATGCAAGGGGATTTTGCAAAATTATACACTTTCTTCCTTTTGCACAATCTTCCGACAATTTTTTTGTTGATTCGGAGTAAACGTTCACACCATCCCGACAATAAAACTTCCCCGTGTAGCGATGAAAACCCACACAAGGAAGCTTGCCTTCTATGACGTCGGGAAAGCAGACGCCTCAAACCCACTATTGTATATTTTATTGAAGCGGAACACCTTTTGCGTCGGTTGTAAAATTCGCGGAACCAGTCAGGATCATAATCCCTTCCACAAGCCCCCAGATTTCAGAGACAACCGACAGCGTAAAACAGGACAAGACCGTAATCAAAAGCTGAGCAACGGCCTTTCCAGTATAACCGAGATAAAAATTATGTGCGCCAAAAGCGCCAAGTAAAATCCCCAGAACACCGGCGGCAGTCTTGGACTTCGGCGCATCAGTACCAACAAACGCACCATTCGGCGCCGTCGGGCCATTCGCCAGAGCCGCACCGCAGTTAAGACAGACAGCCGCACCAGGCGCAGTCGCATTTCCACAATTCCCGCAGTACCCCGTACCCTGACCAGCGGCCGCGCCGCAGGTAACACAGAATGCAGCATTTCCATTCATCTGCGCACCGCAATTTTTACAAAACATGTCCAACCCCTCCAAAAACAAGATTTACTAATAAGCTGTGGAGCGAAGACACTGCTCGCTCTCTGCATCCTATGATACTTCATTTTATATTATAAGTCAATAAAACGCTTTTCCTTTCCGTCGAGCGGCAAGTTGATAAATATATATCCAACCGTCGGCCAACTTATTTTTTAAACTCAGAACGAAGACGACTATCAAAATAACTCCACCGGCTGTGCTGCCCGGTTTCTGCAATAAAAAATGCGGAAGCTGTAAGCTTCCGCATTTTTTGCAATACTTGAATTACTGAAGCGGGACGCCATTTGCATCCGTCGCAATCGAACCAGTCAGGATCATAATTCCCTCAACCAAACCCCAGACACCAGCCGCAGCAGGTGCCAGCGCCGTAATGCCGCAGGTAAACGGAGCAAGGATCCATCCGACAACCGTCATGACGAGCTGCGCAACCGCTTTCCCGGTGAAGCCGAGCATAAAGTTATGTACGCCCAGAGAGCCGAGGAAAATCCCGAGCAAGCCGGCGGCAATCTTAGACTTCGGCGCACCGGTGCCAACAGGGGCTCCGTTCGGGGCAACCGGGCCGTTCATCACAGCCGCGCCGCATTTCAGACAAACAGCCGCACCAGGTGCAACTTCATTGCCGCAATTCGCACAGTGACTCGTCCCCTGCCCGGCAGCAGCGCCGCAGGTGACACAGAACGCAGCGTTTTCATTCATCTGCGCACCACAATTTTTACAAAACATTTCAAAAACCTCCCATAAATATAAAAACCACTTACAGCCCAATCAAAACGCTGCTCTGCGCTTAAACTGAGAACCGTCTGAACCTATTATATAGTGAGAGGTTTTTGATGTCAATAAAGATGTTAAAAATTAATATACGAAAAATTCATAAAATGCGCGGTACGCCATATAGACGTCGATTTTAGAAACCACCTCAAACGGGGCGTGCATCGAAAGGACGGGGACACCCAGGTCGATGACATCCACATTCAGGTTGGCAATGTAGGCTGCGACCGTTCCGCCGCCGCCCTGATCCACCTTGCCGAGCTCCCCGGTCTGCCAAATCACACCCGTCCGGTCGAGGAGGTTCCGGACTTTTCCAGCAAACTCCGCCGAAGCGTCCGACGTCCCGGATTTTCCCCGCGCGCCGGTGTATTTGGTAATCACGACCCCATAGTTCAGATAGGCGGTGTTTTTCCGCTCCGCCACATCCGGGAAGGTCGGGTCAAAAGCGGCGTTGACGTCGGCCGACAGGCATTCGGAATGGGAGAGAACCGTCCTTCCCTCGATTCCGTGCGGCTTGGCCAGGTCGGCGATAAAGTAACGCAGAAAGGCCGACTTCAGGCCGGTGTTCCCGTCGCTGCCGATCTCCTCTTTATCCGCCAGCACCAAAACAGAGGTTTTTGCAGGACGCTCTGTTTTGAGGATCGCCTGTAATGCAGTGTAGGCGCAGACGCGGTCGTCATGTCCGTAGGCGCCGACCATCGAACGGTCGATCCCGATGTCCTTCGCCTTGAAAGCCGGAACGATTTCCAGCTCGGCGGAAAGAAAATCCGACTCGGTAATTCCATATTTCTCAAACAAAAGGTTCAAGAGGTTCAGTTTGACCTTATCGCTGATCTCATCGTCTTTGAACGGGAGGCTCCCGATCAAAACGTTGAGCTCCTCCCCCTTGATCCCCTCGGCCAGCGTCCGCTTCATCTGGGCAGCGGCGAGGTGGGGCAGCAGGTCGGTGACGCAGAAAACCGGATCTTCCTCCGCTTCCCCAACCGAAACCTCGATTGTCCGGTCGTTCCGGTCGATGATGACACCATGCAGGGCAAGCGGGATTGCAGTCCACTGGTATTTCTTGATCCCGCCGTAATAATGGGTCTTGAAAAGCGCCAGTTCAGCGTCCTCATAGACCGGGCGGGGCTTTAAATCCAGCCGGGGCGAATCGATGTGCGCCGCGGCGATCCGGACGCCGTTTTCAATCGGCTCGTTTCCCACGACCGCGGCAATCAGCGATTTCCCGCGGTTGACCGCATAGACCTTGTCCCCCGGCAGGTATTTCCGGGCGGGATCAAAGGGGCGAAACCCTTTTTCTTCCAGCAGCTTCACGCCGGTTTTCACCGCTTCGCGCTCGGTTTTTGCAGCGTCGAGAAACTCTTTATATGGGTCGCAGAAGGAAAAAGCTTCCTTCACATCCTTTTCTTCCATCCGGAGTGCAGCATGCTTCGGGTCTAAAAACAGCTTTTCTTTCAGTTCCTTGGCAGCGCTTTTGGTTTCACTCATTACAATCCCTCCTATTTTGTTGCCGGCGGTGTAAAACGCCGGATTAACGCATCGATCAATCCATCTGCCTTTTGAAGGAATTCTTCCTTCGTCCCATCATTATAAAGAACAATATCGGCCCTTTCCCGGTAAAACGCATCGTCGTTCTGGGCGGACAGTCGCAGCAAAGCGGCCTCGCGGCTCAATCCGTCGCGCCGTAGGATCCGCTCCAGGCGCAGGTCAAAGGGGGCGCAGACCGCCGCGACGCAGCAGCAGAACCGGTCGGCGCCCGCTTCATAAAGGGTGGGGGCATCCAGCAGAAGCAGCGCTTCTCCCAACGATTCTGCGGCGGTGATCTGCCGTTCGATTTCCCGGGTAATAAACGGGAACACCGTTTCGTTGAGCAGTTTGAGCCGCTCCGGGTCGGAAAAAACAAGGGTGCCCAGCGTTTTCCGGTTCAAGGAGCCGTCCGGGTCAAAGATTCCGTCCCCAAACGCCTCCCGCAGCGAAGAGAGGCAGCCGGGGTCTTCCCCCGTCACCCGATGGCTCACCCGGTCGGCGTCGATCACCGGGATTCCCCGCTCGCGGAACCGCCCGCTGAGGAAGGACTTCCCGCTCCCGCTCTGTCCCGTCAAGCCAATCACAGCAGTCATAGCTCCACCACCCGAAAAGCCGCGGCGCGGAGGAGCCTGTTATAGACGGCGCGCCCCACCCCTTTTCGCTCCGGGCAGCGGGCGTATACGGTTTTCGCATCTTTTTCATCGAGCTTCCGAAGCGCGTCAAACAATCCGGCTGCCTGGGTTTCGGGCGTTTCCCTCCCCCCGTATACAATACAAGGCAGGCGCAAAGCCGATTCCTCCCCCTCAAAGGCCAGGGCGAAGGCACCGCTTTCCGCTTTATTATTGACATATTCGGCGAATTTATCAAACGGGCCTTTTACCAGTATGACCTCCGCCCTGGGCGCATAGTGTTTGTATTTGAGCCCCGGCGAGAGAGCCGCCGTCCCCTGCCGCA
This sequence comes from Oscillospiraceae bacterium, assembly GCA_022792755.1. GTDB lineage: Bacteria > Bacillota > Clostridia > Oscillospirales > Ruminococcaceae > Metaruminococcus_A. Next base: position 8,132 of record JAAWBP010000091.1, read on the forward strand.
GCCCTGCTTCTACAGCCGGATCGACCGTGACCGGGATATCAAGCCCTTCCAGCTGCTCCAGCGAAACGCCGCCGGGGCGGAGAAGATGGACGGAATCGCTCCTGACGAGAACCACGGTGGATTCGACCCCGACCTCACAGCTTCCGCCGTCGAGCACCAGCGGGATTTTTCCGTCCATATCGCAGAGTACATGCTTTGCCCGGGTCGGGCTGGGGCGGCCGGAGGTGTTCGCGGAAGGCGCCGCCAGCGGAAGGCCGCAGGCGCGGATTACCGCCGCCGCACCGGGATGGCTCGGCATCCGGATACCGACGGTGTCGAGCCCCGCCGTCACCTCACGCGGAACCCGCTCCGACTTTGGCAGGATCATGGTCAGCGGCCCCGGC
>JAAWBP010000092.1 GCA_022792755.1 Oscillospiraceae bacterium
ATTGAAAAGAAGGAAACCCGGCGGATGGACCGTTACTGCCAGTTTGCTGTCGGCGCAGCCCTCGACGCGCTCAAGGACAGCAAAACCGATTTCAGCGACCTCGACCCTTACCGGGTCGGCGTTATTGTCGGCAGCGGGATCGGCGGGCTCCACACCATCGAGGCCGAGCACACCAAGCTGATGGAAAAAGGGCCGGACCGGGTTTCGGTCTTTTTCATCCCGATGATGATCTCCAACATGGCTGCGGGCAGCATCGCCATGAAGACCGGATTTAAAGGGGTCAATTACTGCCCGGTGACCGCCTGCGCCACCTCGACCCATGCGATCGGCGAGGCGTTCCGTGCCATCAAGCACGGCTATCTCGACGCCTGCCTCACCGGCGGGGCTGAGGCGACGGTGACCAAATTTGCCGTCGCGGGCTTTAACAATATGACCGCCCTTTCGAAAAGCAGCGATCCCGACCGCGCGTCCATCCCCTTTGATGCGGAGCGGGACGGCTTTATCATCGGGGAAGGCGGCGCGATCCTGGTTCTGGAGGAGCTGGAGCACGCCAAAGCACGCGGCGTGGAAATTTACGCCGAGGTCGTCGGCTACGGCGCCACCTGCGACGCCTACCATATCACCAGCCCCGATCCGAACGGCGAGGCAGCTGCCAAAGCGATGAGCCTCTCGATCGAGGAAGCTGGGCTCCGCCCCGAAGAGGTGGGATACATCAACGCGCACGGAACCTCGACCCCGCTCAACGACAAGTATGAGACTGGGGCGATCAAGATCACTTTTGGGGAGGCGGCGGACAAGGTCGCGATTAGCTCGACCAAGTCGATGACCGGCCATCTCCTGGGTGCGGCGGGCGCGGTGGAGAGCATCGCCTGTGCTATGGCGCTCAAAGAGGGGATTATCCCGCCGACCGTCGGGTTTAAAACCGCCGATCCGGAATGTGACCTCGATTATGTGACCGAAGGGGTGCGCAGGGTGGAGCTGAAGGCTGCGATTTCGAATTCTTTAGGCTTCGGCGGGCACAACGCCACCCTCTGCTTTAAAAAATATGAGGGTTGAGCCGCCCAAACGCGAACAAAAGAAAGATGGTGGAGTATGAAGTTGACGCTGGAACAGGTATATAATTTAATGGATAAACTGTCCGCTTCCGGCCTGGGTGAAGTCGAGATCGAGTCGGAAGGGGTCAGGGTGAAGATAAAGGCGAAGCATCCTCAGCAGGTTCTGCAGGCGGCCGCCCCGGTTCTGCCCGCCCCGTCCGCCGGCGGGGAGCCGGCCTCAGAGAAAGCGCTCTCCGGGAAAGTCGTAAAGTCCCCAATTGTCGGGACGTTTTACGAGGCTGCGGGCCCGGGGAAGGATCCCTTTGTCCGGGTGGGCGATCCGGTCAAAAAGGGGGACGTCCTCTTTATCGTCGAGTCGATGAAGCTGATGAACGAGGTCTCCAGCGATTTCGACGGCAAGGTCGCCGAAATCTTAGTGGAAAACGGCCAGCCGGTGGAATTCGGCCAGCCAGTCATGCGGATCGAATAGGCGGAAAGAGCCGGCAGATAGAAAATACCGAGAAAGGAGCGGCGCAGGCGGCGGATCGGCATAGCCCTGCGCTGGGACAGCGATTAAGATGGCAGTTTTAAATCGAGAGCAGATCGAGGAAATCATCCCGCACCGCGACCCGTTCCTCCTCATCGACGAGGTGGTCGAGCTGGAGCCGGGGGTGCGCTGTGTGGCGCTCAAGCACTTAAAAGAAGATGAATTCTGGTTTAAGGGGCATTTCCCGGGCCATCCGGTTCAGCCGGGCGTCCTCACAATGGAGATGCTGGCGCAGGCCGGTGCGGTCTGCATCCTGAGCGTCCCGGAAAACAAGGGGAAGATCGCGTTTTACGCCGGGATCGACAAAGCGCGGTTCCGCCGCCAGGTCAGCCCGGGGGAAACCCTCCGGCTCGAGGTGGAGATCATCAAACAGCGCGGGCCGATCGGCGTCTGCAAGGCGGTTGCCAGCGTGGACGGGGAGCGGGCCGTCACGGCGGAGATCACCTGCGCGCTGGAGCGGTAACCCGGCCGGAGCTTTTTGCATAAGATCAATTTAGTGCCGTCCACCGGGCGGCCGGAATCAACATAAGGGGTACAGTCTATGTTAAGCAAGGTGCTGATCGCCAACCGCGGGGAGATCGCGGTGCGGATTATCCGGGCCTGCCGTGAGCTCGGGCTGCGGACGGTCGCCGTTTTTTCAGAGGCCGACCGGGGCGCTCTCCACGCGCAGATCGCTGACGAGGCCGTCTGCGTCGGGCCGGCGGCGACCAAAGACAGCTATTTGAATATCAGCGCGATCCTGGCCGCCTGCGAGCTGACCGGGGCGGATGGGATCCATCCCGGTTTTGGGTTTTTGTCCGAAAGCCCGCAGTTTGCCAACGCATGCAGACGGTGCGGGGTGGCGTTCGTCGGCCCAAATGCCGAGTCGATCGAGATGATGGGGGACAAAGCCCGCGCCAAGGATACCATGAAGAAGGCGGGGGTTCCGGTTGTGCCGGGTTCCGACGGTGTGGTCAAAACGCTGGAGGAGGCCTATGAAATTGCGGACGGGATCGGCTATCCGGTCATGGTCAAGGCGTCCGCCGGCGGCGGCGGGCGGGGGATCCGGCTGGTCAACGACGAGTCGGGGCTTGAGAACGCCATCGTCGCGGCCCGCCAGGAGGCGCTCCAGTTCTTCGGCAACGGCGAGGTCTACCTGGAAAAATTTATCGTCAACCCCCGCCATATCGAGATTCAGATCCTCGCAGACCAGCACGGGAACGTCGTCCATCTGGGGGAGCGGGACTGCTCGCTCCAGCGCCGGAACCAGAAGGTCCTGGAGGAAGCGCCCAGCCCGGTGATGACCGAGAAGCTCCGCGCCCGGATGGGGGAGGCGGCGGTCAGGGCGGCGAAGGCCTGCGGTTATTGGAATGCCGGCACGGTCGAATTTTTAGTCGACAGCGAACGCAATTTTTATTTTATGGAGATGAACACCCGGATCCAGGTCGAACATCCGGTTACGGAGCTGGTCACGGGGATCGACCTCGTCAAGCAACAGCTCCTGATTGCGGGCGGGGAGCCGCTCCCCTTCCGGCAGGAGGAGATCCGCCTGACCGGGCATGCGATCGAGTGCCGGGTCAATGCGGAAAACCCAAAGCTCGGATTCCGCCCCTCCCCGGGGAAGATCACTGCGCTCCATCTGCCCGGCGGCCCCGGGGTGCGGATCGACAGCGCGGTCTACCAGGGCTGCGAGATCACCCCCTATTACGACAATATGATCGCCAAGCTGATCGCCTATGCCCCCGACCGGGAGCAGGCGATTATGAAGATGAAATGGGCCCTCGCGGAGTTTTTGGTCGAGGGGGTCGACACCAACATCGATTTTCAGCTTTCCCTCATCCGCGACCCGGATTTTGAAAGCGCGGACTACGATATCGGTTTTCTGAACCGCAAAGACGTGATGAAATAGGAAATGAGGTGAGACCGATTGCTGGAGGATCTTTTTAAGATTGTAAAAACGCGTTCCGCACAGGATATCAAGGAGCCGGGGAGCAAGGTCAACATCCCCTCAAACCTCCTTTTTAAGTGTCCCCGCTGCGGGAAGGTGATGTTCGAGGAGGATTTCGAGGCTGCGAAAAGGGTCTGCGCCGGCTGCGGCTACCATGCGCGGCTGAGCGCATCGGAACGGCTTGAAATCACCGCGGACAAAAACAGCTTTGAAGAATACGACGCGGATTTGACAAGCGTAAACCCCCTGGGATTTGCGCAGTACGATGCAAAGCTCGAGGAGCTCCGGAAGTCCACTGGATTAAAGGATGCGGTGATCACCGGGGAGTGCGCCATCCGCGGGAACCGATGCGCCGTCGGGGTGATGGATTCCCGGTTTATGATGGCCTCGATGGGGTCGGTAGTCGGGGAAAAGATCGCCCGGCTGTTTGAGCGTGCGGCCGAAAAGAAGCTGCCGGTCGTCATCTTTGCGGCGAGCGGCGGCGCCCGGATGCAGGAGGGGATCCTCTCCTTGATGCAGATGGCCAAAACCTCTGCGGCGGCGGCCCGCCACAGCGCGAAGGGGCTCCTTTATATCACGGTTTTGACCGACCCGACGACCGGCGGTGTGACCGCTTCGTTTGCCTCGCTCGGCGACATCATCATCGCGGAGCCGAAGATCGTCGTCGGCTTTGCAGGGCGGCGGGTCATCGAGGGGACGATCCGCCAGCGGCTCCCGGACGATTTCCAGTCGGCCGAGTTCCTGCTGGAGCACGGTTTTATCGACATGGTCGTCGGCCGCGATAAGATGCGCCGCACCCTTTCTCATCTGATCCGGCTGCATGCAAAGGAGGGGGCGGAATGAACAAAAAAACAACCTGGGAGCGGATGGAGACGATCCGGAACAAGGAACGCCCGACCATCAACGATTACATCCCACTCCTGTTCGATGAATACTTCGAGATGCATGGCGACCGGCTGTTCGGCGACGACGGCGCGATTACCGGCGGGGTTGCGCGGTTCAAGGGGCGGCCTGTCACAGTGATTGCCCAAGTCAAGGGCCGGAACATCAACGAAAACAAGGTCTGCAACTTTGCTATGCCTCACCCGGAGGGATACCGGAAGGCCCTCCGCCTGGCCCGTCAGGCCGAGAAATTCCACCGCCCGATCATCTGCTTTATCGATACCCCCGGCGCTTTCTGCGGCGTCGCCGCCGAGGAGCGGGGACAGGGGGAGGCGATTGCCCGGAACCTCTATGAATTTTCCGGGATCAAAACGCCGATCGTCTCAGTCGTCCTCGGGGAAGGAGGCAGTGGCGGCGCACTGGCGCTCGGCGTCTGCGATGAGCTCGCAATGCTGGAAAACGCGCTTTATTCGGTCATCTCCCCTCGCGGATGCGCGAGCATCCTCTGGAAGGACGCGGCCCGGGAGCGGGAAGCGGCCGAGATGCTCAAAATCACTGCGGAGGATTTGGTGGAGTTCGGGGTTGCGGAGGCGGTCATCCCGGAAGCCAACGGGGACGCGGCAACCGGGCCGGAGGAGACAGCGGAGCAGATTTCACAATATCTGTATAAAACAATCGAAAAATTGTCTAAAATAGATATTGATCTTTTACTGGATAGCCGCTATAATAAATTCAGAAAAATCGGCGTGTATTCCGAAGGATAAGCCGTTCTATTTTGATGAAGTTATTTAAGGAGGATATTTATGGTATTTGAAAAAGTAAAGGGCATTTTGGCTGACCAGCTGGATGTCGAAGAGGAAAAAGTCACGATGGAGGCTTCCATCACCGAAGACCTTGGTGCGGATTCCCTCGACGTTGTCGACCTGGTGATGTCCCTGGAAGAAGAGTTCGATGTCGAAATTCCCGACGACCAGGTTGAAAACATCAAAACCGTGGGCGATATTGTAAAATACATCGAGGAAAAAGTGTGATTTTTGCTCTGTGATTTGTATGGAACGGGCGGCGCTGAAAAGGCGCCGCCCGTTTTGGCTGGCAGCTTTCGGTTGGAGTTTCCCGGCTCGATCGGGGTGGGCGAAAAATCCCTGACAGCCGTGTAATGCCGTTTGCCCGCCTACAAGCGGCAAGAACAGGCGGGCAGAGTTCAGCCCCATATGGGGAAAGCTTCCCAGAGTTTGAGCAGGCCGCTGCGATGGTTTCACTTTCCCCTTGACGGATGGGGAAAAGCGGGGTATAATTCAAATTGTGCATATGCCCATAATGAATTGCGTTTTAGGGGGAAAGCTAATGCCGAGGGAGCCGAAATGCCGCAGGGTCTGCGCGGAGCCGGGGTGCAGGCAGTTTTCCCCGGAACACTGTGAAGGGCCGCCGGTGGTGATGAGCGTGGAAGAGCTGGAGGCAGTGCGTTTATGCGACCTGGAGGGCTTGGACCAGGAGGAGGCGGCTGCGCGGATGAACGTTTCGCGGGGGACGCTCCAACGGGTGCTCTATTCCGCCAGAAAGCGGATGGCAGAGGCTCTGGTGTTTGGAAAGCGCCTGATCATTGAGGGCGGAAATTACGAAATTGCAGACCGGGAATGCGGACAGCGCTCCTGCTGCCACTGCCGGTTTGAAAAAGAGGAGACGAAGACAGATGAGTGAAAATTGTAACCACGATTGTTCTTCCTGCAGCCAGAACTGCGGGGAGCGTGAAACGGAAAGCATGCTGTTTCAGCTCAATGAGATGAGCAAGGTCAAAAAGGTGATCGGGGTCGTCAGCGGCAAGGGCGGTGTTGGAAAATCGATGGTGACCTCGATGCTGGCGGTCTTGATGAACCGGAGAGGGCACACCTCGGCGATCCTGGATGCCGATATCACCGGCCCTTCGATCCCAAAAGCCTTTGGGATCAAGGAAAAAGCGGCTCCCAACGAGTGGGGGCTTGTCCCGGTGAAGAGCAAGACCGGCGTTGAGATCATGTCGGTCAACCTCCTGCTCGAAAACGACACCGACCCGGTCATCTGGAGAGGGCCGATCCTCGCGGGGATCATCCAACAGTTCTGGTCTGAGGTCGTCTGGGGCGACGTGGACTATATGTTTGTCGATATGCCTCCGGGAACCGGAGACGTCCCGCTTACCGTTTTCCAGTCCCTGCCGCTCGACGGGATCATCATCGTGACCTCGCCGCAGGAGCTGGTGTCGATGATCGTCGGCAAAGCGGTCAACATGGCCCGGATGATGGAGGTGCCGATCCTCGGTTTGGTGGAGAACTACAGCTATGTCGAGTGCCCTGACTGCGGCAGGAAAATCCACCCCTTTGGGGAGAGCCATATCGACGAAATTGCCGAAAAGAACAGCTTGAAGGTGCTGGGCAAGCTCCCCCTCAACCCGGAGATTTCGGGTGCGAGCGACCGGGGCGTGATCGAGCTGTTTGAGGGGGATTGGCTCGACGCTGCGGCCGACCTGGTGGAGTCGCTGTAATTACGAAACAGCAGGGCCCGCTGTCTTGAGCGAGGCTCTCAGCGATCCGGCGGGCAGAATGGTTCCGCCGGATCAAAGGGCCGGCGCTTTTCCGGGTGTTCCGCAGCAGGGCGCGGCCCGTTATATTGAAAAAGAGAAAGGTTCTGAGAAGATGAAACTCGCTGTGACAGCAGAAAACGGACAGGTGTTCCAGCACTTTGGACACACAAAATTGTTTCAGGTGTTTACTGTAGAGGAGGGCAAGGTGACGGCTAGGGAAGCGCTCGACACTTCGATGAGCGGGCACGAGGCCCTGGCGGTCATCTTAAAAAACGCGGGCGTTTCCGTCCTGATCTGCGGCGGGATCGGGGGCGGCGCAAAGGCGGCGCTCCAGTCGAACGGGATCGAGCTCGTGGCGGGCGCTTCCGGTGAGATCGAGGCTGTGGTCGAGGATTACCTGGCGGGGCGGCTGGTGCACAACCCGCTGGTTCAGTGCAGCCACCATCATCATGAGGGGGAAGGCGGGCACCGCTGCGGGCATCACCACGAATGACCCGCTGTGACGAAAAATCCGTGTTCGACAGCAGTCGGCAGCCCGGGAATTCATACGCCGGCAGGCTGTCTGGCATAGCGCTTTTGTCCTGAAGATATGCTTTGCGCCTCGAACCCTCTTGCTTTTTGGGTGCGTTCATCAGAGCTTAAAAGGGAAGATTCCCCACCGCGCCGGATAAGCGACACGCGGTGGAAATAAAGCGCCCCCTGCAAACATTTGCAGGGGGCGCTTTGCGGTATGCTGGACACCTTCTGCGGGCCGTTCGCACCCGAACGTTCTGCTGATCTCCAGGCTTTGATCCTACAAGGCACCTCTGGGATACCGGCCCTGCTTTTTGCAATACCGGTGGATCGCGTCTGTCCCGCCGGGGCACAAGCGCGGAGGTACTCCGCCCTGCGGCCTGTGACCAGACTGGACCTGTGCCCAGGCAGGGCAATTCGCACCCAAACGTGCTGCCGGTTTTTGAATGATTGTCCTGCGAGATGCCTTTTACGAGCTATAGGGCAGCGTGCCCCTGCTAGCAGTTCGCACCCCAACGCCTTTATAAATGTTCGTCTTGAGAGGCGCATGATACAAAACGCGTGGCTCGTGGGGCAGGGTAGCCCTGCGGGCAATTTCGCACCCGAACGTTCTGCCATTCGCTAAGTTTCCGTCCTGCAATCTGTCTGAGATAAAACGGTAGGATGTGTCTCGCGGGTCACAAAGCTATCGGTTTAATATAACTTGGGTATCGCGTATTGCCCAGTCCGGGCACGGACACGGGATCACCCGGCCGCGTATTGACAGCGGAAGCATTCCGCACCCGTGACCGGGCAGGACATTCGCACTCAAACGTTCTGTCAATCTCTAAGTTTTTGTCCTGCGAGGCGCATGAAACAAAACAACTACAACGTACCTCGCGGGAAATGAACGTTGTTACTTATCTGCCTGCGAATCGCGTTTGCCCTGCCCGGGCAGGCCGCCGAAATGGGGGAACCGGCTTTTATTCGGCACGAAGCTCTATAAAAACAACCTCCGGGCGGTTGTTGAACCGAAGCGGAATGATGCTGTTCCCAAGGCCGCGGCTGACCACCATGCTGGTGCCGCCGCTTTCATATACCCCGGCGTCGTAGTGGGGGAACAGCCCTTGATTTGGAGCAACCAGCCCGCCGATCAGCGGCAGGCGGAACTGGCCGCCGTGGGCATGGCCGCTCAAAACCAAATCGATGCCGCAGTCCGCATAAGAGTCAAACAACTCCGGCCTGTGCGAAAGCAGGATGGTGTAACGGTTTCCGTTTCCGGCCAGGTTTTTCAATTTCACACCGGCCATGGAGGAGGCTTCCCCAAATAAGTCGCCCTTAAGGGTGAAATCGGGATCGGAAAGCCCGACCAGCACAATCGTTTCGCCGCCGTGCGCGAACTGTACCGCTTCATCCTCAAGTACGGCTGCGCCGTTCCTCTCGATACCGGCTCTGAGTTCGCCATATCGCGGCAGGCTCGCTTCATGGTTGCCCGTTACATAATAAACAGGGGCAATTTGGGCCGCCTCTTTGACAAAATCGAGGGCGATATCGAGATCCGTATGTCCTGCGTCCACCAAATCGCCGGTGATTGCAATGAGATCCGGCGCATTCTCGGAGAGTATGCGCAGCAGCTCGGCGTTGTCTTCTCCAAATTCGGCGTTGTGCAGGTCGGATACCTGCGCAATCCGAAATCCGGAAAAGGCAGAGGGGATGCGGCTGCTGGAAATGGTAACAGTACTTGCCATCAACGCCGTGTTGCCCCATACCGTCCATACGATCAAAGCCAGCAGCAGAAGGGCCGCCGTGCAGAGCGAAATGAAATATTTTTTCTTTTTCATACGTTTACCAGCCGTTCATGATTGTTCAGAGAGCTTGCCGCATCCCTGTGAATCAAAATTCTACCACAGCTTCCCTCCGAATTCAAGGCGGGCCGGTTCAGCCTTGAAAGTTTCATTCCAAGCGTGTCTTTTTAGAAAGAACAGTTTCCCCCGCCCCTTGCCAAACCCGCTTCCCCGTGCTAAAATAAGACAGCTAGACGATTCATTTGGGGGAGAAGCCCCTTTCGAAAGGATATTGAATAAATATGGCAGAGCAGAAAAAAATGGTCGAGGCCATCACCTCGATGGAAGAAGATTTCGCACAGTGGTATACCGACGTTGTGAAAAAGGCGGAGATGATCGACTACTCCAGCGTCAAGGGCTGTATGGTCTTCCGACCCTATGGCTACGCCATCTGGGAAAACATCCAAAAGGATTTGGACGCCCGCTTCAAAGCGACCGGGCATGAAAATGTCTATATGCCGATGCTGATCCCTGAGAGCCTGCTCCAGAAGGAAAAGGATCACGTCGAGGGCTTTGCGCCCGAGGTCGCCTGGGTCACTCAGGGCGGGCAGGAGAAGCTGAGCGAACGGCTCTGCATCCGCCCGACCTCCGAGGTGCTCTTCTGTGAGCACTATGCCAAGGTCATCAACTCCTACCGCGACCTGCCGAAGCTCTACAACCAGTGGTGTTCGGTTATGCGCTGGGAAAAGACGACCCGCCCCTTCCTCCGGAATTCCGAATTCCTCTGGCAGGAGGGCCATACCATGCACGAAACCGCCGAGGAAGCCCAGGCGGAGACGATGCGGATGCTCAATGTCTACGCCGACTTTTATAAAGAATCCCTGGCGATCCCGGTCGTCAAGGGGCAGAAGACCGAAAAGGAAAAGTTCGCGGGCGCTGTCGCGACCTACACCATCGAGCCGATGATGCACAACGGCGTCGCCCTTCAGGGCGGCACCTCCCACTACTTTGGGGACGGCTTTGCCAAGAGCTTCGGGATCACCTTTACCGGGCGGGACAACACCCTCCGGTACCCGCACCAGACCTCCTGGGGGGTCTCCACCCGGATGATCGGCGCGATCATCATGGTGCACGGCGACGACAGCGGTTTGATCCTCCCGCCCAAGATCGCCCCGGTCCAGGTGGCGATCGTCCCGGTTGCCCAGCATAAAGCGGGGGTTCTCGAAAAGGCCCGCGAGGTCGCCGATTCGCTGAAGGACGCCTTCCGGATCAAGCTCGACGACAGCGACAATTCCCCGGGCTGGAAGTTCAGCCAGTACGAGATGAAGGGCGTTCCGCTCCGGCTGGAGATCGGCCCCCGCGACATCGAGCAGGGCCAGTGCGTCCTGGTTCGCCGGGACAACCGGGAGAAAACCGTCGTAAAGCTTGAGGCGCTTTCGGCCGAAATTGAGAAGGCGCTCCAGGCGGTTCACGATGGGCTCTATGAAAAGGCGCTGAAAAACCTGGAGGAGAAAACTTTCACCGCCCGTAATTATGACGAGTTCCTCGACATTGCGGAAAACCATCCGGGCTTTATCAAAGCGATGTGGTGCGGCGACGCTGCCTGCGAGGACAAGCTCAAGGATGCGACCGGCGGCGTCAAATCCCGCTGCATCCCTTTTGAAGAGGAACAGCTCGCGGATACCTGCGTCTGCTGCGGGAAGCCGGCAAAGCATATGGTTTACTGGGGAAAACAGTACTAAAAAAGACGAAGGGGCTATTTGTGTATATTGCACAAATAGCCCTCTTTTATTTCTCGAAATTTCTACGCACATTTTGCTTGCTGTTGCATAGCCCATATAGTATAATAATTAGGCACGACTGCGACAGATATGCGATGAAGCGGGAGGTGGCCGCCTTTTCGGCGGGGAATTTCCGTGGAGTATGTCCGATTTTAAACCGGGCGACAACAATTACTGAACAAGTAAGTACGGTATATACTGTCACAAGGGTTTGGCTTGTGGTAAGTATACCTGCGTCGTATGGGGCAGAGGGTTCTTGCGGCCTTTTGCCGGATTTCCGGAAAAACTGCGTGTTTTTTCGGTTTTTTTATAGCATATCGCGAAACACACGGCGCCGTGTTTGGGGATTGATGTTCACCGCGTACAATTTTAAGGAGGCGATGAAAGTGGCAGTCAAGGAAAAAATCAGAATCAGGCTCAAGAGTTACGACCACAGTCTGGCGGACGCTGCGGCGGCTAAGATCGTGGAGACCGCAAAGAGGACAGGGGCAAGGGTGTCGGGCCCGATCCCGCTCCCGACCGAAAAAGAGGTCGTGACCATTCTCCGTGCTGTTCACAAGTACAAGGACAGCCGGGAACAGTTTGAGATGAGAACCCACAAAAGACTCATCGACATTTTGAGGCCGTCCAACAAAACTGTTGAGGCTTTGCAGGGTCTTGAGCTTCCTGCCGGCGTAGAGCTGGAGATCAAACTCTAATCAGGTCTGCGGCGCAGGTCAAGTTGGCGCAGCCCGCCAACCAATAACCGAATAGGAGGAAAGACAATGAAAAAAGGCATCGTTGGAAAGAAAATTGGCATGACGCAGATTTTCGACGAGAACGGCAAGGTTATCCCGGTCACCGTCGTAGAGGCCGGCCCTTGCGTAGTGGTCCAGAAAAAGACCGTTGAGAACGACGGCTATTCCGCTGTGCAGCTCGGCTTTGGCGAGATCAGCGTGAAGAACGCCAACAAACCGCAGAAAGGCCATTTTGCAAAGGCGGACGCTGCGGTGAAGAGAACTTTGAACGAGTTCAAATTTGATGATCCGGACGCCCTGAACCTGGGCGACATTATCAAGGCCGATACCTTCGAAGCCGGCGATATCGTCGATGTCTGCGGCACGAGTAAAGGTAAAGGCTTCGCCGGCACCATCAAACGCTATGGAAACAGGTCCTTAAAAGCGACTCACGGCACAGGCCCGGTGGGGAGACACGCCGGTTCCATGGGCGCCGGTTCCGACCCGTCCAGAATCATGAAGGGCAAGAAGATGCCCGGCCAGCTGGGCGCAGAGACCGTGACCGTCCAGAACCTCGAGATCGTCAAGGTAGACGCTGAAAACAACCTGATTGCACTCAAAGGCGCGATTCCCGGCCCGAAGGGCGGCATCGTCACCATCAAAAGTGCTGTGAAGAAAGCTTAACGGAAGGAGGAAGCGAGATGCCAAGCATGAAAGTTTTAGACAGAAACGGCAAAGAGGTTTCCACGATGGAGCTTTCCGATGCTGTTTTCGGCATAACCCCGAACGAGCCGGTTATGCATATGGCTGTGGTCAACTACCTGGCCAACCAGCGCCAGGGCACACAGTCCACCCTCACCCGCACCGAGGTCCGCGGCGGCGGCCGCAAGCCCTGGAGACAGAAGGGCACCGGCCACGCGAGACAGGGTTCGATCCGCGCCCCGCAGTGGAGACACGGCGGCGTCGCCCTCGGCCCGAAGCCGCGCGACTACCGTTTTTCGCTGAATAAGAAAGTCCGCGCCCTTGCGCTGAAATCCGCGTTGTCCGCCAAAGTGCAGGGAGGCGAGATGATCCTCCTCGACAGCTTCGGCTTAGAAGGGTACAAAACCAAGGAGATGATCGGCATTTTGGGCGCGCTCGGCGCGGACAAGAAGGTCCTGATCGCCCTGCCGAACGTCGACCAGAAGGTCATCAAGAGTGCGAATAACATCCCGGGCGTCAAGACGACCCAGTACAACACCCTGAATGTTTACGACATTCTCAACTGCGACAAAGTGGTTATGCTCAAGGATACCGCTCTCAAGCTTGAGGAGGTGTACGCGTAATGAAAGCACCGCAGGATATCATCCTCCGCCCCATCATGACGGAAAAGTCCATCACCGGCGTTGCGGAGAGGAAATACACCTTTAAGGTTGCGAAGGATTCCAACAAAATCGAGATCGCCCAGGCGGTTGAAAAGCTGTTTGGCGTAAAGGTTTTGAAGGTCAACACGATGAACTGCAAAGGCCGCGCGAAACGCGTGGGGATGAACGCCGGCTACCGGCCCGACTGGAAAAAGGCGATCGTCACCCTGGCTGAGGATTCCAAGGGGATCGAAATTTTCGAGAACCTGGCGTAATCCGCCCGCGGCAGTCCGGAACGTTTCCGGACGGTGATGTATGAGGGCGGCGCCAAACGCCCTCGCTAAACCGAAACAAGGAGTGAAAACAATGGCAATTAAGAGCTACAAGCCAACAACCCCGTCCAGACGGAACATGACCGTCGTCGACTATTCCGGGTTGTCTAAAGTAGCGCCGGAGAAGAGCCTGCTCAGACCGCTCAAGAAGACCTCCGGGCGCAACAGCTACGGCAGAATCACCGTCCGCCACCACGGCGGCGGAAACAGAAAGAAATACCGCGTGATCGACTTCAAACGCGACAAGGTTGGGATGAATGCGCAGGTCATGACCCTGGAGTACGACCCGAACCGTTCGGCCCACATCGCCCTCGTCCAGTATGAGGACGGCGAGAAGCGGTATATCATCGCGCCGATCGGCCTGAAGGTCGGCGATACGGTGAGAGCCGGCGCCGATGCCGACATCAAACCGGGCAACGCCCTCCCGCTGAGCGCGATCCCGGTCGGTACCGTCATCCACAACATCGAGCTCTACCCGGGCAAAGGCGCGCAGCTTGTCCGCTCGGCTGGCAATATGGCCCAGCTGATGGCGAAGGAAGGCGTCTATGCGCTGATCCGCCTGCCCTCCGGTGAGCAGAGAAACATCCCGGCAAACTGCATGGCCACCATCGGCCAGGTCGGCAACACCGACCACGAGAACACCAATATCGGCAAAGCCGGTAAGAAACGTCACATGGGCTGGCGCCCGACCGTCCGCGGTTCTGTTATGAACCCGAACGACCATCCGCACGG
>JAAWBP010000093.1 GCA_022792755.1 Oscillospiraceae bacterium
CTCGACCAGAACCTCCATTGTCCGGCCGCGGGCCGCCGCACAGCGCTCGATTTCGGCGGCGAGCCTGACCGAATCAACCGACTCGATCATCCCCACCTTGTCGATGACCTGGCGCACTTTATTGGTCTGAAGGTGGCCGATAAAGTGAATCTGCTCCGGCGGAAGAAAATAGGAATCGAACTTTTCCAAAAGCTCCTGCGCCCGGTTTTCACCGAGCAGGGTCACTCCTTCGGCGACCGCCGCATTGACCAGTTCCGCCGGAACAGTCTTGGTAACCGCCATCAGCGTTACCTGTGACGGGTCTCGCCCGCATTTTACGCAGGCTTCTTCAACCCGAAAACGGATTTCTTTCAAATTTTCCCTGACTCGTTCAACTGAGCGGTTTTCCATCGTACAAATCAGATCCTTTCACGATGACGTCGTCGTAAATCCGGACGTATTTTGAACGCTCAAGCTCTGTTTCCTTGTCCTCGCTGACAAAATACTCCTCATTCTCATAGATAATATCCACGAGCTTAAACTTCATGATCTGCCCGTATTTGATATAAACACCCTTTTCAGGCCCGTCTTCCCCCTCTACAATGTGGAGCGCCGACTTGGGAATTTTGATCCCTTCGTGCGTCTGCATGACGACCTGCGCTTCCTCGAGCCGGAGCTTCACCAGCTTTTCAGAAAGACGGTCTGTCTCGAATACGACAACCGCCGTCGGCTGAGAAGCATTATAGCTGTTGGAGATCACTTCGGTAGCAACCATCTCGTCCGCAGCGGACTGAAACAGCAGGTTGTACTTTTTTCCTTCTTTTAACAGGACGGCTTTGGAGGCATCCACAATCGCAGTATACCGCCATTTGGCGTTTGTGATGATTTTTCCGGTCAGTGTTTCGTCAGCTTCCGGTTTTTTCATCGTGAAAAATTCTTCGATCTGCTGCTCGGTCAGCTGGCCGGCCTTATCCAGATTGGTCAGCGTCTCGAACCCGTCGGCACTATTCACAAAGTAGCCGGAAACCGGAGCTGTCACGCTCGAAACGGACTGGCCGCTTTTCTGGCGAAGAGCGGCGATCTCATTTTTCAGCTCGTCAATCCGCGCATTGAAATCGGAGACATTTTCAAAGACGATCTGGCTCCTGTTAAAAGCGCTCAAAAAGCTGTTTTTCAGCTCATAAATCCCCTCGATCTCATGGCCTTGAAGCGCGCCGACATACTCGCCGTTGACAGAGTTGATCTGCCGGGTCAAGGAGGCCGCCTGCGTCCCCGCTGCCGCCCCCAGCGCCTGGGACTCCTGCACCGTTTTCAGCTCAGCCTCCAACTGTGCGACCTTGGACATGTTGGAGATATCCTCCTCGTTCGGATACATCTGCGCCACAACCGAGTTCTTCGCAACCTTGTCCCCATTGTGGATCAGATAATCCACCGCGCCGGATTTTCTCGAATCCAAAACGGTTTCTTCCCTGGAAACGATCCCCTTCACATCGAACGATTCCTGAACCTCCAGCGAAACAACCGTCTCCAGTGTATAAGGCTTCCCATAAGCGACGTAAAGCTGGACTCCAACCACCAGCAAAACTGCCAGAGCCAACGCGCCGCAAAGGATTTTAGGCAATTTAGATAACATTCTTACTCCTCTGTTTCTCCGAAAAATCCTTCTTCCTGCTCCGCGTCGAAGATATTGACGCTGTGCGTCGGAATAATGGTAGAAACAGCGTGTTTATAAACAAGATTTTGCTTTCCGTCGCTGTCCAGGACAATGACATAATTGTCAAATCCTTTGACGACGCCCCGGAACTGGAAACCGTTCGTCAAGTAAACTGTAACCGGCTTCCGGTCTTTTCTGGCCGCATTTAAAAACACATCCTGCAAATTGATCGTTCCCATTTTCATTCACCTTTCTTTGCCAAACAATTCCTCGTTTATCTTCCGGCAAGCCGCCTCAAAAAGCGCATCGCCGGACAGCTCGTCCAAAAACAGCCATCGGATTCGCGGATCCCTGCGAAACCAGGTCAGCTGCCGCTTCGCGTATCTCCTTGTCTCCCGCTTCATCGTTGCTACCGCTTCTTCCAGCGTACAAGCACCTTCAAAATACTCCTTGAGTTCCTTATAGCCTATTGCCTGATAAGCCGTTTTTATTTCAGGATGCGACAAAACCTCTCTCGCTTCCTCCAGTAAACCGCTTTCCATCATACGGTCAACTCTCATGTCAATTCTATCATAGAGAACCTGTCGATTTTTAGCAGTCAGGCCAATCGCACAGGGCTTATAAGGGGAGGGAGCCCTCCTGCTCCGGCGCTGATGCTCGCTCATCGTGACCCCGGTCAAACGGTAGACCTCGATCGCCCGCACGATCCGGTTCCCGTTATTCGGGTGGAGCGAATCCGCCATTTCCGGATCGAACTCCCGCAATTCTGCGAGCAGGCTCTCGCCGCCCTCCTCTTTCAGCTGCCGGAGAAGGCTTTCCCGCAGTCCTGGATCCGAAGCGATTTCCTCAAAGGAGAGATTGTCGAGCAAGCTCGAAACATAAAGCCCCGTCCCTCCCACCAAAAAAGGAAGAGCTCCCCTTTCCCATATTTTCTGAATGGCCTCCCTCGCAAGCCCAACATATTCCGCAACACTGAAGGGGCAGCCGCAGTCCAGAAAGCCGACCAAATGATGCGGCACACCCTCCATTTCGTCAGCTGTCGGCTTTGCCGTCGCGATCTCCATCTGCTTATAGACCTGCATCGAGTCGGCTGAGACAACCTCTCCGCCGAATTTTTTGGCCAGCCGGACAGAGAGAGCGGTTTTTCCGCTCCCCGTCGGGCCGACGACCACAGCCAACGGTATCCGTTCCATCATTTTACCTGCCAAATAATTTATTGATCTTCGACCTGCTCCAAATCTGAAGGACCGGACGACCGTGAGGACAATAGCGGATTGCCTCATCAGTGTAAACCCGCCGGACGAGTTCCAAAAGCTCCGGCTCCGAGTTTTTATCATGCGCTTTGATCGCCGCTTTGCAGGCGATCGAATGATAAAGATCGTCGAGCTGGGAGGGAGAAGGATCCTGCTTATGGTTTTTCAGATTGATCGCAATCTCCGCAAGGAGCTGTGAGGCATCATTTTGATCCAGTATCGCAGGAATTTCCCGCACCAGCACCATAGTAAGCCCAAAGCCTTCCACCAGAAACCCGAGCTCGTCCATAATTTTGGGGTTATCCAAAACCACGTCGCATTCTTCCGTCGAAAGAATCACCGTAAAAGGGGAAAGCAAAACCTGGTGATCGAGCGGCCTTCGCTCCGCCTTGAGCTTTTCAAAGAGAATCCGCTCGTGGGCGGCGTGCTTGTCTACAATCGCTAAAAAGTCATTTATTTCAGCGACGATATAGGTTTCAAACAGCTCGCCCAATAGCCTGATCTGAAGCTCTTCCTGCGCTGGAATAGTCCGATCCAAAGGTACAGCCGCAGGGGAAAGATCGGCCGCAATGTCTGCCGGATACGGGTGCATCTCATCCTCAGCCCTCCTGACAAACGATTCAGGACGAAGAAATTGATAGGACTCTTTCAGGGAAGGCTCTTCCAGATGGATCCGGTAATCCGTCCCGCGGGAGGCCACAATCCGTTCAGCGCCGGACGAAAAATCTCCGTCGGAGCTTTCCCGACCGGCTGTTTCCCGGCGCTCAAAAGAACTCTCCTTCTCCCTGCTGACAACCGGAGTTCGGAATGACTCCTGCACAGCGCCGCTGTCGGCTGTAAAGACAGAGGGAACCCTTTCCTCGGGCGGGAACGGGATAGTCCTGGTCACCTCATTGGCTGTGATCGCCGTTTTCACCGCAAAATAAAGGCAGTCGAAGACACTCCGCTCATTGATGAAACGGACTTCCGTCTTGGTGGGGTGGACGTTGACGTCCACAAAATCGAACGGCAGCGTGATATTCAGGACGCAGGCGGGGAACTTCCCAGCCATGACCGCATTTTTATACCCCTCTTCCAAGGCGACCGAACAGGTTCTGGAACGGACATACCGCCCGTTCACAAAAAAGTGCTGCATCGAACGGTTGGCGCGGGCGCTCGCAGGGGTGCTGGAATAACCTGAAACCGAAAGATCACCGAGGGAGTAGTCCACCTTCATCAGCCCGTCGGCAAAGTTTTTGCCGTACACCGCATAGATGGCGGAATAGAGCTCCCCATCCCCCGGTGTTTGCAGCTGTTTTGTCTGGTCGCGGATAAAGGAAAAAGAGATGGAGGGATTTGAAAGCGCGATCTTGTTGAGGATGCTCGCAATCGCATTTCCCTCCGAAACATCTTTTTTGAGAAATTTGAGCCGGGCCGGAACGTTGTAAAAAATATCCCGGACGATGATCGTCGTCCCGTCCGGACATCCAGCTTCCTCTAAAAGCACCTGCTCGCCGCCTTCTACCCGGAGCTGAACGCCAAGAGGGCTGTCCGGCGTTTTGGTCAGCATCTCCACCCGCGCAACCGCGCAGACCGAAGCCAGCGCCTCCCCGCGGAAGCCAAGGGTGGAAATCGTATTCAAGTCAGCCTCAGCGTGTATTTTACTGGTCGCATGGCGCAGAAATGCAGTCGGCGCCTCCTCCGGCGGGATGCCGCAACCGTTGTCGGTAATCCTTATGTATTCGATGCCGCCTTTTTTGATTTCGACCGTTATCTCAGTCGCCCCGGCGTCGATCGAATTCTCCACCAGCTCCTTGACGATCGATGCGGGGCGGTCGATCACCTCGCCTGCGGCGATCAATTCGGATATCTCTTTTGGAAGCAGATGAATTTTCGGCAAGGTGCCACCCCCTTAATCCAGGAGCTTTTTCAGCTCAAACAAAATATTCAGCGCTTCAATCGGCGTCAGCGCATCCAGCTCGATATTCCGCACCTTTTCCACAACCCTGTTTTGATTGGAGTGGCCAAAGGTCATCTGAGGCGGCGCATCCTCCATGACGGCAGGGACAGCGGAATGACGGGGGGCACCCCCCGCTTCCAGCTCCCTCAGCACCTCTTTTGCACGGCCTATGACCCCTTTTGGAATCCCGGCGAGCTTCGCCACCTCGATCCCATAGCTGTCGTCCGCCCCGCCCGGAACGATCTTTCGCAGGAAGGTGATATCCTCGCCCCGTTTTTTCACCGCAATGTTGTAGTTCTTTACCGACGGGTACAATTCCTCTAAAGCAGTCAGTTCATGGTAATGGGTCGCAAACATAGTTTTGCAGCCAAGTCCTTTGGCCTTGATAATGTACTCAACCACTGCGCGGGCAATGCTCATCCCGTCGAAGGTGGAGGTTCCGCGCCCGATTTCATCCAGGACGAGAAAACTCCGCGGCGTCGCACCGCGCAGAATATCCGACACCTCGCTCATCTCGACCATAAAGGTAGACTGCCCGGAAGCCAGGTCGTCCGAAGCGCCCACCCGGGTGAAGATTTTGTCCACCACCGTCAAAACCGCCGAACGAGCCGGAACAAAGCAGCCGATCTGCGCCATCAGCAGGATCAAGGCATTCTGGCGCATATAGGTGGACTTCCCAGCCATATTCGGCCCCGTAATGATCAGCATACGGTTGGATGAGGCGTCAAAATAAGCGTCATTCGGGACAAACACGCCCGAAGAAAGCCGCTCCACCACCGGATGCCGCCCGTCCTTGATCTCGATTTTATCCTCCGCCGTAAACTCCGGGCGGACATATCGGTTTTGAAACGAAACCTCGGCAAAGGAAGCCAGAACGTCCAGCATCGCAAGGGCGGAAGCGGTCGCCTGTACGGCGGAAAGCCTGTCCGCAATATAGGTGCAGACCTCGTCGAATATCCCCTGCTCCAGGACAATGATCCGCTCGCTCGCGTGGAGCACTTTACTCTCGATCTCCTTGAGCTCTTGGGTGATATACCGCTCGCAGTTCGTCAGGGTTTGTTTCCGGATATAGCTCTCCGGCACCAGGTCGATATTGGACTTGGTCACCTCGATGTAATAGCCGAAGACGCGGTTGTAGCCGATCTTCAAATTTTTGATCCCGGTCGCTTCCTTTTCCTTTTCCTCGATTGAAGAAATATAAGCCCGGGCGTTGTTGTAGATCCCGCGGAGTTCATCCAGTTCCGCGTTGAAGCCGTCGCAGATGACGCCGCCCTCCTTCAGATTGACCGGCGGCTGGTCGATTACCGCGTTGTCGATAATGGTGCGGACATCCTGCATCGCATCGATGTTTTCGTTAAGCTCTTTTAACAGCCCGGCCTCGCAGCCGGAGAGGAGCGACTTGATCTCCGGCAGCCCCGCCGCGGAAGCGCTCAGGGCTTTTAGATCCCGGGGCCCTGCCGAGCGGAAGATGACGCGGGTCATCAGCCGTTCCAGGTCGTAAACGCCGCTTAGAAGCTCCCGCAGCCGGGAGCGGAGGATCGCGTTTTTAAAAAGCTCCTCAACAGCCGCATGCCGCCTGGTGATCTTGGCGATGCTCAAAAGCGGCTGTTCGATCACCTTTCGGAGCCGGCGCTTTCCCATCGAGGTCTCTGTCCGGTCGAGCACCCAGAGAAGCGACCCCTTCTTTTCCTTCGTCCGCATCGTTTCGGTCAGTTCCAGATTCCGCCTGACGTTCATATCGAGCATCATATACTGCTCGTTGTGGTAAACCGATACGCTGATGATCCGCTTGCCTCCCTCTTTTTGGGTGCCGTTTACATAATGGATCAGCACGCCGAGCGAAATAATCGCTTCCCGCGAACCGTCCACAGCAGAGAGCTGGGTCAAATCAGAGGCAAAATGCCGTTTTAAGACCTCCGTTGCAAAGCCGCGGTGATACTCGTCCTCGTCCCGGATTTCAGTAGTGCACTGAATCCTCTCTTTGATGAACCCGGTCAGTTCCCCACAGTCCAGGCAGCCTGGATTCATCAGGATTTCCGATGGAGCAAACCGCGAAAGCTCGTCGATGACCGCGCGCTGCGGATCTGTATTTTCCGCAAAGGTCACATGCACTTCGCCGGTCGAAACATCGGCGAAGGAAACCGCGTAATTTTTTTCATTTATGTAGATGCTGGCAATGTAGTTGTTCTTCGTTTCGTCCAGCATATTGTTTTCGATCACTGTACCGGGAGTGACAATCCGGATAATATCCCGCTTGACAATTCCTTTTGCTTCCGCCGGATTTTCCATCTGCTCGCAGATGGCGACTTTATAGCCTTTGTCGATCAGGCGTTTGATGTAAATATCGCAGCTGTGGTAAGGAACGCCGCACATCGGCGCACGTTCCTCCAAACCGCAGTCGCGCCCGGTGAGGGTCAGCTCCAGCTCCCTGGAGGCGAGCTTTGCATCATCGAAGAACATTTCGTAAAAATCCCCCAAACGGAAAAAGAGGATTTTATCCCGATGCTGTTCTTTGATTTCCAGATACTGCTGCATCATGGGAGACAAGGTAGCCAACATCTTCACCGCCAATCTTTCATAAAAAATCTATCCATTGTTTCACAGGCCGACCGTCAGAACTTTGCTTCCGACGGCAAAGGATCAACTTCACCGCATTAAAAAGCGGATATCTCGCGGAGGCCGTTAATGGCATCCGCCGCAGGTCGAGCAGCTTCCAGAGCAGCTCGGCGCCGGGTCGCAGGTTTCCGGATCCTCCCCGTTGACAGACAGGACGAGGATCGCATTGACCTGGTTCATCAGCATGTCCATCGCATTTTTAGCCTCGTTATACTCGGCCATGTGGACGTTGCCCATCACATTCTGATAGAGATCGCGGAGCTCCTGATTCATTTTGCCGAGCTTTTCCTCATCCTTTTCGTCCTTTGCGAGGAGATTGTTGAGTTCCATCCGCTTGAGGTTGAATTTCCCGATCAAATCCTGGAGCTCTTCGTCGTTGTCGTTTGCTTCCTGCGCTTTTTTGAGCTTTGCATATTCCTCCGAAGCCTGAATCGCCTTGCCCATCTCGCGCGCTTGTTTGATTAAGTCCATAATGCCCTCCAAAATAGATTGATTATATTTTTTCTCCCACCAGCGCCCAGGTGAGGGCGCCGGTTATTTTAACGGACACAAAAGAGCCGATCAGTTCTTTGTCTCCTTTAAAATCAACGATTATATTCTGTTCCGTCCTGCCGGACAGATGGCCGTCCCCCGGCTTCCCGACAGAATCGACCAAAACCCGGAGCGTTTGTCCCACATAACGCCGGTTGTGCGCTGCACTGCATTCCCGCTGAACATCCAGGAGCTTCTGAAACCAGCGGGATTTTTCTTCCGCCGGAACCGGATCGTCCATCGCCGCCGCTTTTGTCCCTTCGCGCCGGGAGTAGATAAAGGTGTAAAGAAGGTGGTAATCCACCTCTTTGACAAGCTCCAGCGTCTCTTTAAAATCCTCGTAGGTCTCCCCCGGGAAACCGACGATGATATCGCTCGAAAGTGCGAGGCCCGGAATCCGCTCTTTTGCATAACGGATCAGCTCGAGGTAATCCGCCTTGGCATAATGGCGGTTCATCAGGGATAAAATCCGGTCTGAACCGCACTGCACCGGCAGATGCAGGTGTTTGCAGACCTTTTCACAATCGGCAATCGCGTCGATCAGTTCACGGGTGGCATCCTTCGGATGAGAAGTCATAAAACGGATCCGGAAATCCCCCTCTACTGCGTTGACCTGCCGCAGCAGTTCCGCAAAGGTGATTGTTTCCTCCAGGCCCTTTCCGTAGGAATTGACATTCTGTCCCAAAAGCATGATCTCTTTGTAACCATCCGCCACAAGACCTTTCACCTCGGTAATGACGTCGGCAGGGCGGCGGGAGCGCTCCCTCCCCCGCACATAGGGGACGATACAGTAAGAACAAAAATTGTCGCAGCCGTACATCACTGGGACGTAGGCTTTATAAGGATCCTCCCGGCTGACTGGGATACCCTCCACAATCGCTCCACTCTCCTGCTCCGCGTCGAAGATGCGCTCCCGCGCGGTAAGCTCCCGGTAAAGGAGTTCCGGAAAGCGATGAAGCGCGTGGGTGCCGAACACCAAGTCGACATAAGGATAGCTTTTCTTTATTTTTTCAGAGATATGGCTCTGCTCCACCATACAGCCGCAGACGCCGATCACCAGGTTCCGGTTGCGCTCTTTGATCTTTTTCAGCTGCCCGATATTTCCGAAAACCCGGTCTTCCGCATTTTCCCGGACAGCACAGGTATTAAAAATCACCAAATCGGCGTTTTCCGGCGTGTCGGTAAACCCATAGCCAATCTGGATGAGCATTCCGCGCAGCTTTTCCCCATCGTTCACATTCTGCTGGCAGCCGAAGGAGTGGAGATAGGCGAGCGGCGGAACACCGGCCGCCCGCTCCTGGCGCAGATATTCCGCCGCCCTCAGGCTGTAGCTTTCCCATCCATATTCTATCGGCGGATCACCGGAAAAACAACGCTTCAACCGCACTCCCTCTGTTTCTTCATTATTTGTATTTTCGCCATAAAAATACAGATAAAGTATACCATTTTTTCAAAACCGAATCAATGTCTAAATCTTAAACAAACTGCATATCGGCCCCAGAGCAAAGCAAGGGCATTCAGAGATTTACCCCCTCTGTATCAGTACAAGCCCGCAAAGCAAATGCTTTGCGGGCTTGTACTGATTTTAGACTGTCAGCTCAGTGATTCACCGATTTGAAAATAACAGGCGGAATTTTTAGAAAAGGCCGCCCGTCAAAACACCTTATTCCTCGCTGAACATGTCCTTGCCGACGCCGCAGAGCGGGCAGACAAAGCTCTCCGGGACATCCGCCCAGGCAGTTCCAGGCGCGACATCCTGCTCCGGGCATCCTGCCGCAGGGTCGTAAACATAGCCGCAAACATCACATACATACATTTTCATTCAGCTCCTTTTTATTTTGAAATAATTATACCAAGCTTGTATATTTTTGTAAATCCCCTATTTCAAATATTTTTTCAGATATTTTGCCGTATAGGACTTCCGCGAGCGGAGCAGCTCCTCCGGCGTTCCGGCCGCGATGACCGTACCGCCCCGGTCCCCGCCTTCCGGGCCGAGGTCGATAATATAGTCTGCGGTTTTGATCACATCCAAATTATGCTCAATTACCACCACAGTATTCCCCGCGTCGACGAGCTTCTGCAAAACGTTGATCAAGTTGTGGACATCGGCGGTGTGGAGGCCAGTTGTAGGCTCATCCAGGATATAAAGCGTCTTCCCGGTGCCGCGCCTGGAAAGCTCGGTCGCAAGCTTCACCCGCTGGGCTTCACCCCCGGAGAGGGTGGTGGCGGGCTGGCCCACCTTGACATATCCCAGCCCCACCTCATATAGGGTTTCGAGCTTGCGCTTGATTTTGGGGATCGAATCAAAAAAGAGCAGCGCCTCCTCCACCGTCATTTCGAGGACGTCGTGGATGCTTTTCCCCTTATACTTGATTTCCAGCGTCTCGCGGTTATAGCGCTTCCCCTTGCAGACCTCACAGGGGACGAAGATGTCGGGCAGAAAATGCATCTCGATCTTGATGATGCCGTCTCCCTCGCAGGCTTCGCACCGGCCGCCCTTTACATTAAACGAAAAACGGCCGCTGCTGTAGCCCTTCATCTTGGCATCCTGCGTTTGGGCAAACAGGTTGCGGATGTCGGTAAACACACCGGTATAGGTCGCCGGGTTGGAACGGGGCGTCCGGCCGATTGGGGACTGGTCGATGTCGATGATCTTATCGACATTTTCAATCCCCAAGATGCCATCGTGCGCCCCCGGTTTAATTCTGGAGCCGTTGAGGGTAGCCGCCAGCTGCTTATAAAGAACTTCGTTGATCAGCGAAGATTTTCCGGAGCCTGACACGCCCGTTACACAGACGAACTCACCCAGTGGGATTTTGACGTCGATCTTTTTAAGGTTGTTTTCCCGCGCCCCTTTGATGGTGAGAAACTTCCCGTTTCC